>CAZBTT010000102.1:0-6870 GCA_964494295.1 uncultured Acidobacteriota bacterium | reverse complement strand
CGGTCGCGCTGTCCTTCACCACCCAGAACACCGTCCGAATCGTGGTCAGCCGCGTGGTGAACTTCAGGAAATCGGAAGTCCCATCGAAGCGCAGAACCGGCAATCCGTTCTGCGCATTCGGAACGACGGTCGCGACCGCTGCGCCGTTCGGCTGTACGCCGTGATTCACGAGATCGGACTGATCCGCCACAAAGTCGCCGCTCTGAACGCCGGCATCCGCGCGCCACCACAACTGGAGGTTCGATACCTGCCTCGGTGTGAAGTCCGTATCTTTCGTGAAGCCGGCCGTCGCGGTCGCGGAGTCGGCGAGTCCCACCTTGAAGGCTTTGGCCTTCACCGTCCTGGTCGTGTCGATCGTAAACGGGCCGGCATACTCCTGAGATCCCTGCTCTGTCGGTTCCGTCCCGTCCAGCGTATAGCGAATCGCCGCACCCGGCGTCGCGGTGGCGATGCTCACCTCGACCGATCCGTTGAACATGCCCCCGCCCGGCGAGATCACCGGCGTGGTCACCGTCCCTGTGGTATTCCATTTCGCCAGTAGGTAATCCTCAACGGACTTTCTCTCGCCCGCCGTCAGGGCACGGTCGTACACGACCATCTCGCCCAGATCGCCCCACCAGAAGTTCCCGGCGCCGCGATAGGTGCCAAACGCATCCGACACCACGTTCCCCGTCGTCACCAGGGAAATCACCGACATCTGTTGCGGCCGCGGCGTGGTCAAGCCGTTCACTGCCACCCCGTTCACGAACGTCTGGCCTCCGGTCACCGACGTGGATGCAGACGTGCTCCAGATCGTCCCCGGCGCGCCGGTCCCTCCGGCAAAATTAGTCGTTCCCGATGTGACGTCGCCCAGCAGATACGGGGTCGAAGACGCGGTCGCGCTGTCCTTCACCACCCAGAACACCGTCCGAATCGTGGTCAGCCGCGTCGTGAACTTCAGGAAATCGGAAGTCCCATCGAAGCGCAGAACCGGGAGGCCGGTCGCGGTTTCCTGGACCAGAACAGGCAGGCTGGTTCCGGAGCTTTGTATAAGGTGGTTCCCCTGCTCCGATTGATCGGCCCAAACCGTGGAGTAGGTCACGTCAGTGGCAAGGCCCGCATCCGCCCTCACCCAAAGAACCAGATGATCGGCCAACGGGGCATCCGCGGCTTCGATGAATGTGGCGGTTGCCACCGAGGAGGGTTCAAGATTGCTGTCCGGCTTGAACGCCCGTGCTTTCACCGTGGTCGTGGCCGAGATCGTAAGCGGCTCCGAATACACCAAAGGAGAACTCTCGACCGGGTCCGTGCCGTCGAGGGTATAGCGTATGGTGGCTCCCGCCTGGGCGAACAACGCCACGGTGGTCGAGCCGGCGAAGACGCTGCCTGGAGGAGTGATACGGGGCGTGGTCGTGGCGGGCACGTACGGGCGGTACTTCTGGGCGAGGTACGCCTCGATCTGCGTGCGCTCCGAGTCAGTCACCGCCCGGTCGTAGATGATCATCTCGGCGAGATCGCCCCACCAGAAGTTCCCGGCGCCGCGATAGGTGCCAAACGCATCCGACGCCACGTTCCCCGTCGTCACCAGGGAAATCACCGACATCTGTTGCGGCCGCGGCGTGGTCAAGCCGTTCACTGCCACCCCGTTCACGAACGTCTGGCCTCCGGTCACCGACGTGGATGCAGACGTGCTCCAGATCGTCCCCGGCGCGCCGGTCCCTCCGGCAAAATTAGTCGTTCCCGATGTGACGTCGCCCAGCAGATACGGGGTCGAAGACGCGGTCGCGCTGTCCTTCACCACCCAGAACACCGTCCGAATCGTGGTCAGCCGCGTCGTGAACTTCAGGAAATCGGAAGTCCCATCGAAGCGCAGAACCGGTAGACCGTTGAGACCGTTGTCCACCCTGACCGGCCTCTGCGTCGCGGTCGTTTGAGACAAGTGATTCTCCTTGTCCGACTGATCGGCCCAGGTGGAGACGAGACCTGACCCATCCACGGTCACACCCGCATCGGCCTTCACCCACAGCGCCATCCCATTCTGGGGAAGCCCGTCTCCATTGACGCTCCGGGTGACCGCCAGCGGCAGCCACTGGCTGGCATTGCCGACGGAATCGAGAGCTCGTATCTCCACGAAATCGCCCTCGACAGCCGCCACGCGCGTTGCGAACGAGCCATCATTTGCGACGACGGCCAGGACCGAGAGGACGGAACCCAGCTTTCGGACCTCGGCATTCCCTCCGCCTTCCGATGCGCCCGCAAGTCCCGATACCTGCGCCAGGCCGTTGCCCTGATCGTCCGCAGTAATGCGGCTCATGTCCGGGTCGTAGGGGGCCGTGCGGTCCACGAAGACCGGCACGGTGGCAGTGGTTGGCTCACCGGTAAGCGCATAGGCCGTGATTGTGATCGTGTGGTTGCCCTCGGGAAGCGCGCTGGTATCGAGGCTCGCGGTGTAGGGCGACGCCAGGTCTTCAAAGACCGTGCTGCCCACAGCGAAGACCACGCGGGAAACCGGCTCCGACGGCACCGCCGATGCGACCACGCTATCGCGGATCCGGAGACCGTTCGCAGGCGCGGTCACGGCCAGCGTCAGCACATCGTTGTCCACGAAGAACGGTATGGCGGTACCGAGGTCGGCCACGTTCCCGGCGATGTCCTCGGCCCGTGCCGCGAAGGTATGCGCTCCTTCGGCAAGGCCGTTCGTGTTGTACGCCGCGGTGAAAGTCGGCGGCAAGAGCGTCGCGCGGACGGTCGCCCCCTCCAGGATTCGAATCCGGGCCAGTCCGGATGCCGCGTCACAGCTCGACGCCGAAAGTGAAATCGTCCCTGCAACCACGGCGCCCGGCGACACTCCCGAGGTGATTTGCGCAACCTCGGGCGGTGTGGCATCCACTCCAAAGGACGCCGACAGCACGCCGACGTTCCCGGCCTTGTCCTGAACCGAAGCGGAAAGGGCATGCATTCCATCGGCCAGCGCGACGCTCGGGGTGAGCGCCATGGCCGCTGCGGTGCGGGTTGGATTTACCGGGACGTCGTCGAGACTCAGCGTTCCGGTGTTCGCCTCGATCCCGGAAAGACCATCCGCGAGGCCAATGGTCATTGCGGGCGTCGAATCCGTCGTCCAACCGCCGGACGGAGGCGCGTTGAGAGACAACGTCGGCGCAATCGTATCGAGGGTCTTGAACGTTGAGTTGAACGCGATCGTCTGGGTATTCCCCGAGAGGTCGCGGGCGCCGTTCACCACGACGGACAGATTCGCATTGATCGGCAGCGGCGCGGCGGGAACAAAAACCGCCTGGTTCGGCGCACTCAGGGTTGCGGTTCCCGGGAGCACAACCGCACCCTGGCTCAGCCTCACCAGGTTCTCAAGGTCGGTTGTCGCAGCAAGCGGCTCGGAGAACGTAACCGTGACCGTCGCGTTGGGTTCGTTCTGGATGCTAAGACTGGCGGGGGCAATGGCCGCAACCGCGGGGGGGGAAAGATCCTGAGTGATGAAGCGGCTGGTGAATGTCTGCGCAGGATGACGCCCGAAGATGTCGGTGACGGTTGTTTTGGCCTCGATGGTGAGTTCGCGCGAATCGGGCCACGCTGAAGTGGGTGTGAGCGTCACGACTCTGCCATCAGCCGAGAGCGTTGGAGTCGCGCCGACCGCAGCCGCGCCGTTCAGAAGCCTGACGCCGGTGGTGTTTGCCAGGGGGTCGCTGAACGTGACCTGGACCGGCTGATTCACCGATATGCCCAAAGCGCCGTCGACCGGCGTGGTGCTAACGACCGCTACAGCCGCGTCATCGAGGGTTAGCGTGCCGAGATCCACCACGTCACCGTTCACGGCGATCGCTGCTGTCGCGCGCGCGACGCCCGCCGTGACGGGGTCGGCCACGTTCACGGTGATGTTCCCGAGGACGACGCCGCGGAACTCGAATGACCCATCGGTCTGCGCCTGCCGGGATGTCTTGGCGCCGGTCGCGGTTTGGAGTGTGACGTCTGCACCGTAGGCTGGAGTGTGGCCATCTGCGCGCACCACGGTGCCGGTTACGGTGCCGGAGTCCTGCAATCGAACCTCCACAGGCTCTGTTTCGCCGGCGTCAACATAGCCGGTCGCAGTCCCGTAACGCGTCAGTCCACCTGTCGTCACTGTAAGCCGTACGGTGAAAGCCCCGGCCAGGATGCTTGGCAGGGCAAACCGACCGTCTGAACCGAGCTCGAGCGAGTAAGAGTAGTTGTGCTGAGGGGGCCCGCCCGACACAACGACGCGGCCACCTGTAGCCTCACCCGAGGAATCGAAAGCCTCGCCCTGTATGCCCCCGGTGCCGTTCAGAACCAAGCTGACCGGGGTGTCTTCACCCGCCACTACCTCGAACGTTCCGGTGGCGAAGTCCTCGCTTCCGAGGGCGTCGATGTTGATCTGAACGAGGCCAGCCGGAACGCGGTCGAACGAGAAGGTTCCCGCCTCATCGGTGGAGCCGGTTATCGACCCTCCGCCCATACCGCCGGCGTAGAGCGACACGCCGACCACCCCGGCCGAGGCAACGCCACCGGCCTTGAACACGCGACCCGAGAGGCTGCCCGTGCCTCGGAGGGCCACGTCAAGGGTTAGCGAACCGCCCTCCCCGGAAAGCGTCCCACTGTTGTTCGCGCGGAGGAACCCTGTGCCGGTATAGGCGCTCACCGTGACCCGGCCCTCAGGAACGCCTTGAACAAGATAGGAACCGGCCGCATCGGTGGTGGTAGCCGCGGAGTACCCTCCGGAAACCAGATCGACCCGAACTCCGGCGATGGGGTCGCCGTTGCTCGTGACGAGACCGGAGACCGACCCAACGCTCTGGGCACGCACGTCGATCTCTACCTCCTGGCCTTCAGTTTCAATGACGCCCACCGCGAGACCGGTGCGCCCGCTCAGCGGATCCAGACCCTCGATTCGGAATGAGCCCGCGGGAACGTACGTGAATTCGAACCCTCCGGGAGGGTCATCGGACGAGGCCGTGACCTGTCCGACCAGCCGGTTCGCCACCATGAGCTTCATGCCGCCGAACGGGATTGGGCTTCCGTCCGGCATCAGGAAGCGACCTCGCACGGTTCCCGTGGTGGAGATGCGAACCACTGCGTCCACCGTGGAAACGCCGGTTGGAATCGTGAGCGAGCTCCGTCCCCCACGGCCGAACGAATCGCGCACTTCGATGGACACCGCCCCCTCGAAGACTCCCGGGAACTCGATCACTCCCTGGTTGGACGGAGCGACCACGCCCTCGAACACCCGGCTCGGGAAGGCCACTTCCCGAAGCGTCACGTAAGCCTGCGAGACCGGCTGGGCCAGGGCATCGGTCACACTGACTCGCACTTTGGCCTTTCCCTTCAGGCGAATGTCGTGAACCGCATCGACGAGGGGCGCCACGTAAATGGTACTGCGCTCAACCAGCCCGGTGATGGGATCCCGCGCGGTGAGACGATACGAACCGGCGGGAAGGATCTTCGCGAAGGTAAAGCGGCCAAGAGCATTCGTAAACACCGTGACATCGGGAAGGGGTCCGTTCAGGGTGACTTCGACGCCGCCACCCGCGGACGTCATGCCGTCCGGTTCGAAGACGGTGCCCGAGATCTCCCCGGAGATCGTGTCTACGAGCGTGAGCGTGACCGACCCGGCCTGTCCGGGCTGCAGGTCGTAGTGTTGGCTCACCCGCGTCGGGAAGAATGCCTGGGCCGCGCTAACGTACACGCGCCCCGGGTGAACCCCCGAGAAGTTGAACCGGCCATCGAGGCCGGTGCGGGCGCGGTGGGTGACAACGTTCTTCATCCCGCAAGACAGAGATGGGAAGTACTCCTGCACAAAGGCGGGCGACAGCAGCTCGACATCGGCGCCGAACACAGGCTGTCCCAACGAATCGACGACGGTTCCAGAAAGCGCCGAGGCACGCGTCTCGACGCGAAGAATCCCGAAGGCCGTCTGCCCATCACCGGAAATCGGGACGCTGGCGCGCGCCGCGTCGACGACCTCCCCCTCGTTCACCACCTGGCCCGTCACCGAGCCCAGGGGGAGGTCAGGGAAGCGGGCGCGTCCGAGACCGTCGGTTGTGGCCGATGTCCCTCCACACGGATCGCTGGCCGAGTTGAGGAGTTTCACGGTACGTCCGGGCAGCGGTTGCCCCCCAGCGTCAACCACCGTGAACTCGGCTGCGCCGAGACCGGACAAAGTGATGAGCACGTTCCTGACGACCTCGCCGGAGGACACGACCTGGACAGAGGTGTGCCCGGACCGTTTGCGGTCCCTCGTTGTGGCAGTTACGGGGTGCGACGCGTCCGGACGTGGGACCACGGGAATCGAGAACGTTCCGCCTTCAGAGGACAAAACCGAGGCTCCGCCCGAACTCACGATCACGCCCGGAGCGGGCAGGCCATCGGGCATCACTACGACGCCCTCGATTCGACCCAGGGAGGTCGCCGGAGGAACGGTAACTGCGATGTCCCGCACAACGTCCTGGCCAAGCAAGGCGGTCCCGGTGACAGTGTTGCTATCGCGGGTGTTCACCTCGGCTTTGATGCTGAAGTCTCCCAGCGGCAGGCCCGAGAAGGAATAGTTGCCCTGTGTGTCGGTCAGGCCGACGGCCATGACTTGCTGTGATTGGCCGACAACCAGGCGGTAGGTCACGAGTGCCCCCGCAGCGCGCGCGGACACATTGTCCTCGACCTTCCGGACCACGCCCCGGGCGGTAACCGCGGCGCCGTCGATGGTTACGTCGATGACGGCTGGAACGTTGGGACGATCGACCCGGCCGGCGGCCGATCCCACGCCATTTCCCTTGCCGGCTCGTACCACGACCGGACCAACCGTGATGCCCGAAACCGCGTATTGCCCGAGTGCATCAGTGATCGCAGAGGCGCCAACCTGGGTCTCGGTCT
>CAZBTT010000101.1:0-12356 GCA_964494295.1 uncultured Acidobacteriota bacterium | reverse complement strand
TCGCGTTACAAACGGAATGGCTCCTCGCAATGACGAGAGGTCAAATTGGCTTGGTAGTGGCGGGGCCCTGCTTTATCCCTTCTTCAGCAGCGGCGTGAACAACTCGATGGGTATGGGCAGGAACGTGGTCGTGTTGTGCTCGCTCGAGATCTCGCGCATGGTCTGCAGGAACCGCAGCTGCAGGGCGATCGGCTCCTTGCTGATCAACGCGGCCGCCTGAACCATCTTCTCCGCGGCCTGGAACTCACCTTCCGCGTTCACGATCTTCGCGCGGCGTTCGCGTTCGGCCTCCGCCTGCTTGGCCATCGCGCGCTTCATGCTGTCCGGCAAAGAGACGTCCTTGACCTCCACCGCGGTGACCTTCACGCCCCACGGCTCGGTCTGACTGTCGATAATGCCTTGCAGCTTTACGTTGATCACGTCGCGCTGCGAGAGCAGGTCGTCCAAGGGAGACTGGCCGAGCACGCTGCGCAGTGTGGTCTGGGCGATGAGCGAAGTGGCCTTCCAGAAATTCTCCACCTTCACCACCGCCGACACCGGGTCCACCACCCGGAAATAGACCACCGCGTCCACCGTGGCCGGCACGTTGTCGCGGGTCATGATCTCCTGCTTGGGCACGTCGATGGTGACGATGCGCAGGTCCATCTTCACCATGCGGTCCACCAGGGGAATGAGGAAGACGAGCCCTGGTCCCTTGGCCCCGCGCGCGTGCAGCTTGCCGAGGCGGAAGACGACGCCGCGCTCGTACTCGCGAAGGATGCGCAGGGCCTGGGGTAGAACCACCGCGGCGATGACAAACGCCGCCACCGCCCACGACCCGAGTTGAAAGAGTCCTGCGATCAATTCATTCATTATCTTCTCCGCTCGGCTTTCCGGGTTTCACTTTCAGGGTCAGTCCCTCGATGCCCACGACCTCGACGGGCTGGTCCTTCTCAATTCGCGCGTCGCTCACCGCCCGCCAGAGTTCTCCCTCGATGGACACGCGCCCGCCGCTCTCGTCGATGGGGGTCTGCGCGGGCGCCACCTGGCCGAGCATGGTCTCCCAGCCGGCGCGCACGGGGAGGAACTGCGCCTTGAGCCCCGCGCCCACGATGAAAATGAAGAAGAGAGAAGTGACCACAGTCGCGGGAATGATGAGGGAGAGCGAAAGCCGGAATCCCGGCTCGGCCCGGTCGAACAGCATGAGCGCCCCCAGGAAGAACGAGACAATCCCGCCCGCGGTGAGCACGCCGTGGGTCGGTGCGTAGATGTCCACGATGAACAGGACGGTGGCCAGAAGGATCAAGGCGAGGCCGGCGAGGTTGACGGGCAGGATCGCCGACATGTAGAGCACGAGCACCAGGGCGATCGCCCCGGCCACCCCCGGGAGAATCGCTCCCGGGTTGCTCAGTTCACCGATGATCCCGTAGATCACCAGAAGCATCAGGACGAACATCATCTCCGGGCGCAGGAAGATCTGCGCGAACCGTTCCCACGCGGTCATGGGGATCTCCACGATCGCCGCCCCCTCCGTCTGAAGGGTCCGGCCGGAGGCGCTGCGCCCGTTGAGCCTCTTCAACAGGTCGGGGAGGTCCAGGGCGATCAGGTCGATGACCTTCAGTTCGAGCGCCTTTTCCGCGGTGATGGAGGCGCTTTCGATCACCGCGGAGCGCGCCCATTCGACATTGCGATGCCGCTTGTCCGCGATGGCCTCGATGAAGCTCGCGGTGTATTGCTCCATCTTCTTCTTCATCACGTCGTCGGTCTTCTCAACCTCACCGCCGGCGCCGATGGAGACGGGATGGGCCGCGCCAATCGTGGTGTTCGGCGCCATCGCCGCGATCTCCGCGGCCATGGTGATGAAAGCCCCCGCGCTCCCGGCGCTCGCGTGGGTGGGGGAGACGTAGACGACGGTCGGCGCCTTCGAGTCGTAGAAGAGCCGGGTGATCTGCTTTGTGGATTCGAGCAGCCCGCCCGGCGTGTCGAGCACGATGACCAGGCACTGGTCCCCGCGCGCGCCGGAGAGTTCGATGGCGCGGGAGATGTAGCTGACCGTGGCCGGTCCGATGGCGCCGTCGATCCGGATGAGGCCCACCTGGGCGGCCTGGGCGCTGTGCGCCGTACCGAGCATCAGTCCCGCGACCGCGACCTTTAACCAGCGCCTCATGACGGCACGCTCCAGTCAGGGGTTAACGATACTCCTTACGGGGGGTAGTGGGGGGACGGACTCCAGTCCGTCATTGCGAGGAGGCCATCAAGCAGCCGCCGACGAAGCGGGGGGACTCGGCCCTCGCAATGACGAGAGGTCCAATTGGCTTTGTCGTGGTGACGGTGCGGCTCAGGCGGCTTTGAGCCGCCTGAGCACTGCGAACATGGCGAAGCTGACCAGCAGCGCCGGCAGGGTTGAGCCGGTGGATTGGTAGTTCCAGTACACCGCCGCCCCTGCGGCCCACGCTGCCAGTCCCGCCCATCCCGGGTGGGCGAAGCGGCCGCCATCGCGATACAGATCGCGCGGGTCGATCTCCTTCGGGAAGGGATAGAACTGCGCGAGAGCGACACCGCCGAGCGGCACGAGGATCATGCCCAGCGTTCCCATGAAACTCGAGTAGCCGTCTATCCAGCCCCTCGACAGAACGGACAGCGCCGCGCCGATGAAGCCGGTGACGAGCACCGCGGGGCCGTCCTTGATCGCGGGGATCAGGCTTCGCAGGGCCAGGGCGGAAAGGTAGATGTTTACGAAGTTGGTGGTGATGGTGGCGGTTGCCAGCAGCAGCGCGCCCAGAGGCGGCGACCCCATCGCGGCGAGCATGGCCCCCGGGTCGGTGCTGCCCGACACCGCGCAGAGGAGCGCCCCCAGCAACATTCCCAGGATGCTGGTGATCGACAACGATGTGAAGACCGCGGCGCCGCTCCTGATCGGCGAAGCGGTGTAGCGGGAGTAGTCCGCGAACATCAGGATCCACGAGACCTGATAGGCGATGACGAGATCGAGGGCCAGCCACATGGAAATTCCCGCCCCGGCCGGCTTCGCGTCGGGAAGGGAATCGAGGGCTCCCAACGCGAGATACGCGAGAACCGCGCCGGATACGACCATCAACGGCACGGCCAGGCGGTTCGCCAGCGCCACCAGGCCGGGTCCGCCTGCCACGATCAAGGTTGCCGCAACCCCGAGGACCACCGCCAGGAGTCGGAGGTCGGCGGAAGGGAAGACCGCCTCGGTCACCGACGCGGCGATGACGTTGTTGAGGGCGATCCACGCGAAGTTGGAGAGATAGAGAATCGCCGCGACCACATGAGCGCCAGGGCGCCCGAGGGGCGCCCGCAAGGCGATGATCGACGGCACGCCCCAGCGCGATCCGACCGGCGCCAGCAGGGCCACGAGCAGCCCGCCGACGATGCTGCCCACACTGATCGCGAGTATCGCGCTCGTGAAGGAAAGCCCCGACTTCACGGTCGCGCCGGTAATGAACGTGGTGGCGACCACGTTCGCGCCGGCGAAGATCAGAAAGAGGTCGAGTGGGGACTGGGTCTTCTGATCGGCGGGAACCGGTTCGAGGTCGGCGGCGTGCATGGTTTCACGGGAATTCACCGGAGAGACGCCGAAGGCGCCGCGGTTTCAGTATTTCGGGTTCTCTCCCGGCGCAGCAGTGGGAGCGATGCCCGAGGTCAGCTCGCGCACGATCTTCACGCCGACACTCGCGCCGATGCGGTCGGCGCCCGCGTCGATCATGGCCTTGGCCGACTTGAGGTCGCGCACCCCGCCCGCCGCCTTCACTCCCATGTCAGGTCCGACGACCCGGCGGAGAAGCGCCACGTCCGCGACGGTGGCTCCGCCCGAGGCGAAACCGGTGGAGGTCTTGATGAAGTCGGCGTCCCCCGTGCGAACGAGAACCGCGGCCTTGACCTTCTCTTCGTCGGTGAGGAGCGCTGTCTCGATGATGACCTTCGAGATAGCGCCCATGCGGCGGCACACCGAGGTCACGGCCTCGATGTCGTCATGCACCAGCGAGTAGAGGTTCGACTTCAACGCCCCGATGTTCAGGACCATGTCGACTTCCGATGCGCCGTTCTCGATCACGCGCTTGGTTTCGAGCGCCTTCACCTCGGGGAGGGTCGCGCCGAGCGGGAAGCCCACCACGGTGCAGACGCGCGCGGTCGCGCCGCGCAGGGCGTGGGCGCAGTACTGAACCCAGGTCGGATTCACGCAGACCGTGGCGAAACCGTACTGTCGCGCTTCCGCGCAAAGGCGTTCGATGTCGGCCTGGCTCGCCTCGGGTTTGAGCAGGGTGTGATCGATCAGGCTCGCGACGCCGTGCGGGTAGACGCTTGGATCGGCGCGCAGGCCGAAGCGATCGACTCCCGCGAGGGCGAAGTGCGACATGCGGTCCGGACAGCAGCCGTCGACCACGTTGTGGCAGACGCAGGCCTCGAAGCCAGGGGTGCCCTGGCGGGCATCGAGGGCGGCAAGGACGGCGCGAACCACCGTCTCGACGAGGGCCTGCTGCGAGTGAGCCACCTTATTGTTCTCCTGACTCAGTTTCTTTCAAGCGCCACGATCTTCGCGACCCTGCGCTTGTGTCGATCCTCGACACACCGGGAGGATACAAAGAGATTCACCAGGGCTAGAGCCTTGGTCACATCGACGAGTTTCGCGCCGAGCGTCATCACGTTCGCGTCGTTGTGCTCGCGGGCGTTCTTAGCCGCGGCCTCGTCGTTGCACATCGCGGCGCGCACGCCCCGGATCTTGTTCGCGGCCATGGCCGAGCCGATTCCCGCCGCGTCGATCATGATCCCGAAATCGCACTGGGACGAGGCCACGAGCCGGCCCACCGCGGCCGCGAAGTCGGGGTAGTCGACGGCCTCCGTACTATGGGCCCCGGTATCGCGCACGGTGTAGTTCGCCTCGAGCTGGGTCTTGAGCGCCTCTTTCAGGGCGAAACCGCCGTGATCGGAGCCAAGGGCCAGGCAAAGCCGGGCGGTGGCATCGCTCTCGATGATCCGGACACCACGGCTCAGCGCCATCTCTCTCGCCCAGTCGGTGACGATGGTGCCGGGCTTGACCCGCAGTTCGCCCCCGCGTCCCGCGTTAGCCACGTCTTCGGCGGTGATGATCTCAAAAGCCATGGGATCGCAAGGCTATGAGATCAGGCGGAGAGGCCGATCCGCAACCGCCTCAGCTCTTGTCGGCCATGATGGCCTGGACCGTGGAGAGCGCGCGTTCCTTCTGGAACTTCTTCAGGACCTCGCGCACGCCGGGATGCGTCTTGGTGATCTCGTCCAGGGAAGCGCGAGTGAGTTCGAGGCAGTCGCAGTCGACCGCGGCGGTGAGGGTCGCGGTGCGCGGCTTGCCCGTCAGTACAGAGATCTCGCCGAAGAAGTCGTCCTCTTCGAAATCCTGGACCTTGAGTGATTTGCCCTTCGGGGTCTTGACGTAGGCCTTTACCTTGCCGGAGGTGAGGATGAACATCGAATCTCCCGCGGCCCCTTCAGCGACGATTACGTCGCCGGCTTCGAAAGAGACGAGTTCGAGGCCGCGCATCACCGCGAGCAGTTCTTCGGGAGAGAAGCCATCGAAGAGAGGTGTGGAGAGACCCTGCGCCTTCGGAGCCTCCTCCTCGGCCTCCGCGGGGATCTCGGCTGGGACCTCGTCGGCGGGGGTTTCGGGTTCGACCGCGAAGGAATCGTCGAACTCCGCCACCAGATCGGAGGCAGGAGCGGGGACTGACGCCGGGGGAGGAAGCTCGGGCTCTGGTGTGAAGGCGGGGATATCGGCCGAGAGCGCCTCGAATCCGAGATCCGGCTCGGGGGCGGCCGGCAAGTCGACCACGTCCGGCGTGGACACGCCCAGCTGGATCTCGCTCGATGAGTCGATCTCCTCGAAACCGAACGACATACCCGAGGACGACGTCGGGGGGAGATTCGCGGGTTTGGGAACCGACATGGTGCGGCGGCTCTTGTCCTGGATCAGCTTCGCCAGCCGGTCCTCGACGTCGCGACGGCCGGGCTCGATCTTCTCGATGCGTTTGAGGATCGCGATGGCCTTGGCGGCGAAACCGTCGCTGGCCTCCTGGTCGGCCAGGGTCAAGAGGACCGGAATCGCCTCGCGGTCCCGGCCGGCCATGACGTAGACGTCGGCGAGTTGCAGGCGCAGCCGCCGGTCGTGGGGCTTCGCCTGCGTCTGTCCCCGTAGGGCCTCGATGGCCTTGGGGAAGTTCTTCTTAGCGATGAGATCCTGGACCTGGGAGGACATTCTTTACCTGTGCTCTTGTGTTGAAAGACGGGGATGTGCCGTCTTTGCGCGATGTTAGCATCGCAGAACTTTCCCTCTTTCCTGTTTTCTCCTCCCGCACGGCGCCCTCGCGACGTGGCGCCCTTGAACCTCGGGACACTAGGTCTTCATGGCTGGAATCACCACACTGATCGACGACTTGAACCACGCCTTCGCCGGACCGATCGGCCGGGCGAGCGATCTCGTCTTTGGTCCCTGGACCATCGCGTTGCTCTTCGCGGTGGGTCTCTTCCTCACGATCCGCCTCGGTTTCGTCCAGTTCCGATTCTTCGGCGCCGCCCTCAAGGCGTTTTTCGGCATCGATGAAGCGAAGGCGAAAGGCGCCCTCTCGCCTTTCCAGACGTTCATGACCGCGCTCGGGGCCACCATTGGCACGGGCAACATCGCGGGGGTCGCCACCGCGATCGTGACCGGCGGTCCGGGCGCGCTCTTCTGGATCTGGATGTGGGGCCTTCTCGCGATGGCGGTCAAGTTCACCGAGGCCGTGCTCGGCGTGTACTACCGTCGTGCCGGCGAAGGCGGTCTTCTCGCCGGACCGATGATCTACCTCGCCGATGGTCTGAAGATGCCACGGATGGGATGGCTCTACGCTTTCGTCGCGGGGGTCGCGGCTCTCACCACGACGCCGTTCACGCAGCCGAACTCGATCGCCGACGTCATGAACTCCCAGTGGGGTGTGCCGAAGATCGCGACCGGCATTCTGCTCGCGGTCCTGTGCCTCGTCACGATCATCGGGGGCGTCAAGACAATCGGCCGCGCGCTCGAGAAGGCGGCGCCCCTCAAGGTCATCCTGTACCTCACCGGCGGGGCGATTGTGCTTGTCTCCCACGCCGGCGAGCTGCCGAAAGCCTTCTCGATGATTTTGAACGGCGCTTTCGGGCTGGACGCCGCGCTCGGTGGAACCGCGGGTGCCGGGATCATGCTCGCGATGCGCTACGGGATCGCTCGCGGCATCTACGCGAACGAGGCCGGATACGGCACCGCGGGCGTGGTCTACGGCGCCGCCCGCAGCAAGGACCCCTTCCACCAGGGCCTCAACGCGATCCTGGAGGGTTTCCACGTGTCCCTCGGGACGAGTTCGAACAGCCCGTTGTCCAGCCATCTTCCCCGGGGTGTGAAAAGCCGCACCCCGGGCGCGGCCGCGGTGGCGAGCGCTTTCGAATCGACCATGCCCGGCATCGGCGGGTCGCTCGTGGCGGTCTGCGTCTTTCTCTTCGGCTACACGTCCCTCACCGGCTGGTCGTACTACGGAGAACAGTCGCTCGAGTACATCTTCGGACGGAAGGTCGTGATGCCGTACCGCTGGATCTACTGCGGGCTCGTGGTGTTCGGGGCCACGAGCCGCGTCGACCTCGTGTGGAATTGGGGCGACCTCATGAACAGTCTGCAGATCTTCCCGAACGTCGTCGGGATCATCGGGCTTTCCGGAGTGGCGGCGAAGATCCTCAAGGACCGGATCAGGACATGAGGACAAAGTCGGAGCCGTGGATCGGCGCTTCCGCCGAAGCGCTCGCGCGCGAGTTCAAGACGCCTCTCTACGTCTATTCGAGGGAGCGGATCGAGGCGGCCTATGGAGCCTACGAGCAGGCCTTCGCCTCTGTCCCGCACCGGATCTGCTACGCCCTCAAGGCGAACCCTTCGGTCGAACTGCTGAAGATCTTCGTGGCGCGGGGCGCGGGCGCCGACATCGTTTCGGGCGGCGAACTTCGCCAGGCGCTGCGGGCCGGATTCAAGCCGGAAGACATCGTCTTCTCGGGAGTGGGGAAGACGGACGAAGAACTCGCCCTTGGTCTCGAGACCGGGATCGGGGAGTTCAACGTCGAGAGCGAATCCGAACTGCGTCGCCTCTCCGCCCTCTGCGCGTCCCGGGGCACTCGCGCCTTCGTGACGCTTCGCGTCAATCCAAACGTCGACCCGAAATCGCACCCGTACATCTCGACCGGCCTTCGTGAGAACAAGTTCGGGGTGGCGATCGAGGATGCCGCACGGCTCCTCCGCGCGGCGAGGACGCTCCCCGGCATCGAGGTCTCCGGAGTTCAGTGCCACATCGGCTCTCAGCTGCGTGACCTCGGGCCCGCCTCTGAGGCGGTGCGGGCCATCGCCTCGCTCTCGAGGACGCTGCTCTCCGAGGGTTTCCCATTGCGCACGATCGACATGGGCGGCGGCCTCGGCGTCGACTACGACGGCGCGGGCGCGCCAACGCCTCAGGACCTCGCAGCGCTCGTCCTGCCTCACATCAAGGATCTCGGCCTCAAGCTGCTCCTCGAACCCGGCCGGTCGCTGATCGCGGCCGCGGGCGCGCTTCTCACGCGGGTGGTCGCGGTGAAGTCGAACGGCGAGCGCCGCTTCTTCATCACCGATGCGGGCATGAACGATCTTCTGCGGCCCTCGCTCTATTCCGCGTATCACGAGATCGTGAACCTCTCCGCGGGCGACAGCGCGCCGATCGTCACCGCCGACATCGTGGGACCGGTTTGCGAGAGCGGAGACTTCTTCGCCAAGGAGCGCAAGGTCCGGGACGCTGCCGAGGGCGACCTGTTCGCGATTCTCGACGCCGGCGCGTACAGCTTCTCGATGGCTTCGAACTACAACTTCCGTCCTCGGGCAGCCGAAGTGCTGCTCGAGGGCACAACGCCGCGGCTGATCCGGCGGCGGGAGACCTTCGAAGACCTCATCGCCTGCGAAACGTAACGGACCATGGCAGCCCGTCCGCGTGCGGCGTTGATCTACAACCCGAGAGCGGGCCGAAGGCGGCATGGGCGGACGATCGAAGGAATCACATCGGCGCTGGGGACGGCCTACGAGGTCTCGGCCTCGCCGACGCGCGGCCCGCGCGATGCCATCACTCTGGCGCGCGAAGCCGCTTCCCGTGGAGACGCTGCGGTTTTCGCATGGGGCGGTGATGGAACGATCCGCGAGGTGGCGGAAGGCATCCTCGGCTCCCCCACGATGCTCGGCGTTCTACCCGGTGGAACGTTCAACGTGGTGGCCCTTGCGATAGGCCTGCCCCGGAATCCGGTGGAAGCGGCGCGAGCGCTCGCGCATGCGACGCCGAGTGCCCGGGACGTGGGCCTGATCGCGTCCACCCCGTTCCTGATGCAGGCGACCGCGGGTCTCGACGGTTTCCTCATGCACCGGCTTCGCGCTGACCTCAAAGCCCGCATCGGCAAGGCGGGTGTCGTGATCGACGGCCTGTGGGCCTTTGCGAAGTATCGGTTCCCGTCGTTCGACGTCGAGGTCGATGGTGAAGCGCACCGCGTGACCGGCGCGGCCTTCGTCAACATGACCGAATACGCCGGCGCCTTCCACTATGTGCCTGGCGCACGCTGGGATGACGGAATCGCCCACGTGGTCCTTTTCAAGGGGCGCTCGCACGTGCAGGCCCTGATGTTCGCCATCGGTATCGCGCTGGGCCGCCATCATCTTCGCCCCGATGTTCTGATCAAAGAAGCCCGGCGTATGACGATCCGCGCCCAGGAGGGCCTGCACCTCCAGACCGACGGAGATCCCTGGAAGGGAACGCTTCCCGCGACCTGTGAACTCTCGACGCAGCGGATCCAGGTTCTGATCCCGGCCGGAAGATGAAAGGGCAGCCGTGAGGCTGCCCTTTGGGACTCGTGCGGAGTTGAGTCTTACCGGACGGAGATGAGGCCGTTGCCGCCGGAGAGACCGGCTTCCTGCACACGCTGGAAGTCGACCAGGCTCTTGTTGTAGTCGGCGATGGCGCGGATCTCCGCGACCTCGGCGAGAGCGAGATCGCGCTGCGCCTGGGTCACGAGGAAGTTCGTGGACATGCCCGCCGCGAACTTCTTCTCTTCGGCGTCGAGGCGCCGCTGCTGAAGGGTCCGCGCGGCCTGGGTGGTCGCCACGCGCTTGAAGTTCGTTTCCACCGAGCGGGACGCGGTGCGCACCTCGCTCGCGATCTGAAGTTCGGAACGACGAATCACCGAGCGGTACTGCTCGAGCGCCAGTTCGCCGCGGGCGGCCGCGTTCCTGCCGACGCGGTTGAAGATCGGATAGGTGAAGTTGACGCCCACGTTCCAGGTGGGGAAGTCGCGTCCAAATACCTCCGACACGGCGTCGCCGTACCCGCCCGTGATGGGCGTGGGGAGGCGCTGGTTGTTGGTCAGGTCGATGAGCTGCGTTCCCCCGGTTCCCACCGTGCCGTAGTTCGCGAACAGGTCGAGCGAGGGCTTGCGACCCTGCTTGGCCAGGGACACCTGGTCTTCGAGGTTCTGCATGTTCTTCTGGAGCACCTGGTAGTCGATCCGCTTCGCGAGAGCGGTATTGATCGCGGCGTCGGCGTCGACGGGGACCGGCTGGGCGGTGGGACGGTCGGTCGCGACGATCGTCGTCTTCCACGCTTCGGGATCGTTCCTCGGCAGGATGGCGCGCTTGATCGCATCCTGGGCTTCGGCGAGCGCGTTCTCGGCGATGACCACGCCCTCTTCGCGAGTCGCGACTTCCGATTCGGCGGCGACCACGTCGAGGGGCGCCAGCGTGCCAACGTTCACCTTGATCTGATTCTCATTCAGGAACTTCTGAGCAAGAGAGAGACTCTTGCGCTGGGCGCTCAGGTTCTCCACTGCGTAGATGAGGTCGTAGTAGAGCTTGCGGACGTTGGCGAGCGTCGATACCACGATGGAACGGAACTGAAGGTCGGTGATCTCCTTGTTTCGCTTGGTTACCTTGAGGTTCAGGCGGTTCTGGTCGATCGAGCGATTCCGCAGCAGGGGTTGAGTGAAGTTGACGTTGAAGCTTGAGTTGAAATTCGGGTTGAACGCGGAGATCGTGCTGTTCGTCGACTGTCGATTGTTATTGAAGTCGACGCGAAAAGCGCCTCCGGTTTGAATGGCCTTGCTGGCCCCGAAGTTGTAGGTCAGGGTGTCCGATTCGACCTGGGCGCCTCCGGAAATCGTATTGGTCGACTTGTTGGTGCGGGATTGCGTGGAGAGGCTGGAGAAGACCACCGGGTCATAGACCGACTTGGCGTCGCTGATGTTGAGGTCAGCGCCTTCGGGCGTGAACTTCTCGACCGCGAGATCGGCGTTGTTCTCGAGCGCCCGCTGGACCGCTTCGTCGGCGGTGAGTGCCAGGACCGGACCGCTTGGCACGACCACTGGAGACGGCGTCGGAGCGGGGGTCGGGTCCTGGGTGGGAGCCGGGGCGCCTGCGGCAAGGGCAAGGGCGAGAGCTAATGCGGTGGGGAACATCGACTTTTTTGAGCCTCCAATATTTCCGAAAGGGCCGCTGGTAACGAAGCCATCCGCCCAACCGGAGAGGGCGGATTATAGAGGGCTGGCCCGGATCGGGCCTTCCGCTCATCACACTAGACGTCAGATCGTCTATGAAAGATCCGCGCCGCGCAATAAAACCCTCGAAAAGGCCGGCCGGAACTCGTTCTTCTTCAGAATCTTGGCAAAAAACGAAGGGCCGCCTCGTCGGAGGCGGCCCTTTTCAGGAACCGTCCAGAAGCGGACGGGTTTCGCCTAGAAGCGAACGCGGGCGCCGAGCTGGGCCCGGTAGCGGGAACGGATGTTGTCCCGGTCGTACTTGATGTACGTCGGCAGGTTGATCGTGGCCAGGTTGTAGGTCATCCGGCCATCCGCTCCGATGGTGATCGGGATGGGGGCCAGATCGCCAAACGTCGCGTAGTCGACGGTGCCCCACTCCTTGTTGAGGACGTTGAGGAAGTTCTGAACGTCGGCACGCACTTCGATCCGCCGTCCGCTGACGTTGAAGCCCAGAGAGGTGGCGACATCGAGGGTGTTGGTCCAGGGACCCCAGCCGGAGTGTTTGTCGATGATCTTCCCGCGCTGCTTCGAGAGGACCGGGTCCTTCTCGATGTAGGCGTTGAGCTGATCCCACGTCCCGTTGATGATCCCGACCTCACCCTGGTTCGCGGGTACGTAGAACAGGTCGTTGGTGGTGCGGCCGTCGCCGTTGAAGTCGCTCGGGATGGTGAAGTGGTACGGGCGGCACGAGGCGCCGTCGTAGTAGGCCGAGACCAGGAAGTCCACGCTCTGTCCGACCATCCAACGCCGGCATGTGGCCAGCTTGATGCGGTGCACGGCCGCGAAACGGGGCC
>CAZBTT010000100.1:0-12359 GCA_964494295.1 uncultured Acidobacteriota bacterium | reverse complement strand
TCGTCGACGCTGCTCGACGGCTCCTCGCGAGGTTTTAGCGGCTGACTTTGCCGGCCGCTAAAACACGTACGCGAGAGCGAAGCCGATCTGGGCGAGCATCATCATCTGGTACATGTGCGTCCAGGAAGGATGATTTTCTGTGGTGGCGAGCTCCTCGGGGTTTCGAACAAGGAGCCAGACCGTGTAGCAGCCGTAGACGATGAGCGTTACGCCGAGCAGATTGAGGAGCAGGGCATTCCCGGTGAGGATTCCCGCGTAGACGCCCACCGGGATCAGGATGAATGGAATCACGAAGAAGGGCGCCATGATCCAGGTCGCATTCTTCACACCGTAGTCGATGGGCAACGTGTGGCAGCCGCCGGCCTTGTCGCCTTCGATATCCGCGAAATCCTTCGTCGAAGCCGCGCCCAGCAGGAACAGGCCGAAGATCGTGCCGATGTACCAGGGCTCAGCGTCCATGACCGTCTTCACCGTCGACCAGCCTGCCACCTTGAGGAGGATGCCGCGCGGTATCGCGATGGTGATGTTGGCCCAGATCCCGCGGCGCTTCGTCCAAAGCGGCGGGGCCGAGTAGATCCAGCACATGAAGGTCGTGAACAGCACGATCCAGAAACACTCGCGCGTGCCCACCGGCGTCACCATGAACGCGAGGAGGTTGGCGATCACGAACGTGACGATGGTGAATGTCCACGCCTCCTTGAGCGACATCCGGCCGGAGGGTAGCGGCCGCGAAGGTTTGTTCACGCGATCGATGTCGAGGTCGTAGATCTGGTTGATCGCGTTGTTCGCGGCGTTCAGGACCGCGGCCATCGCGGTTCCCAGGAACACCGGGTAGAGAAGTTCCCAGGTGATCGGGACCTTCGTCTGATGAGCACCCCAGGCGCTGACCGCGCCGGAAAGCACACCCAGCGCGGGCGGGAGCAGGGTGAAGGGCCGCGCGAGTTCGGAGTAGAGCTTGAGTTTGTTCAAGGAGGTTGGGGAGGAGAGAGGCCGAGACTTTAACGGAGGAGCAGGCCGATCAGGGTCGCGAAGCCCGCGCCGATCCCCGTGTTCAGAGCGTTCAGGGCGTGGTTATCGAGCCACCCGCGCTTCTCCGCCACCGTGCCGATGACGCTCTCAGCGAGCGCTCCGAGGAAACCGGCGAGGGTGACGATGAGAGCGCCCTCGGCCTGGAAGAGACCAGTGAGAACCCCGAGCGAGGCGATGAAGGCCGATCCGAACAAACCGCCGAGTGTGCCCTCGATGCTGACCGCACCTTCGGTTCCCGCGGGCACGGGACGCAGCGTCGTGATCAGGAATGTCCGCTTGCCATAGGCCTTGCCGATTTCCGACGAACATGTGTCCGCGGCCGCCGTGGCCACCGCCGCCGCGTAGGCGACCAGGAAGACCGTGTGAAGCGGACCTTCGGAAAGCAGGCCGAAGATCGCGAGGAGGCCGGGAATGCCGCCGTTGGCGAATGCGTTGCGCCATCCGCGCGCGCCGCCCTTCTCCTGAGCGATGCCGAGGGCTGCTTTCCTGGCGTAGCCCAGCTTCGTCACGGTGGAGCCCACGAGGAAGAAGCCGGCCATGAGGGCGAACCCCGAAAGACCGAAACCCGCGGTGATCGCGGTGCCGATCAGGATCGCGGAGAGCGCCCCCAGTCGATCGATGGACTTCGAGCGTATGGCGAGCCACGCGAAGATCATGTTGACGAGCAACCCCTGAAAGATCCGGTAGTCGAGTCCGATGGCGTTCGTGCCAACGCCGCTCAGGGAATCGAGAATCGGCAGGATCACGGCGCCCGCGAGGGGCACGGTGAGGTTGTCGTCGAGTGTGGTGTCCATCGATTCGACGAGAGCGGTGAGGAACGCGAGCGTCAAGACGATGACGAAGGTGCGGGCGGGATCGAGATCCGGCTTTGTCCACATCGCCAGGCCGAACGCGCCGAGGGTGCCGAAGAGGACGAAAGCGATGAAGCCCAGCCAGCCCTTCGAGTCATTCCAGGGAAGTGAGGGCCCTCGCAGCGCCTGGCCGATGATCGAAGCCATGCCGTCGCCGAGGGCCAACAGGCCCCAGATGGCCGCGGCCATCCAGAGACGGTCGTGGAAGACCAGGATGAGGCCAAGGACGGAGAGCGGGTAGAGGAGAATGCCCCGCGCCCGACCGCGGGCCAGTTCGCCTTCGCGCCACATCGACTTGCCGCCGATGCGCGGAAGGACCTGCCAGTTGAAGACGAAGGCGGCGATCGCCATCAGCGCGGCCTGGAACGGGGTCAGGAACCGAAGCGCCAGCGCGAAGCCGCCGACCGCGATGTGGACGATCTTTCGTTTCCACTCGCCCGGTGGGACGGGAGGGAGTGCCGGGGCTGCGTGTCTTTCCTTCGCGATGTGCTTCGACTTCCGGCCCATCAGGCGTGTCCCTCCGCGACCAGCCAGTCCACGGTGGAGCCGATGCCCTCGGCGAGCGGCCGCACGCGATAGCCGAGTTCTCGAGTGGCCTTGTCGCTGCGATACGCCCAGTTTTTCTCGAAGATCCCCACCGCCTGATGAGTGAGGTCGGGCATCTTGCCGGTCAGATCCGCCCAGAACCACATCGCGCGCCCGACAAGGCGTGAGAGTCCGTAGGGCAGCCTTCGCGGAGACAGGTCGCGACCCGAACGCGCGGACGCCGCTGCGAAGACCTGGGTGAGGGTGGCGTTGTCTCCGCCGAGGAGATACCTCTCGCCTTTTCGTCCGCGGTCGAGGGCGGCTACGTGCGCGCGCGCCACATCCTCCACGAACGAATAACTCCAAAGCCGATCGCCCGGTCCCACGATTCCGGGAAGCCGTCCTTTCATCTGATCCGCGAGCATCTTCGCGATGATGTTGCCGTCGGTGAGTTCGCCCGGGCCGTACACGACGCCCGGGTAGAGGATGACGATATCGCCGCCTTCCGCGGCATACGCCCGTGCCAAATCATCGGCGAGCGCCTTGGTTCGTTCGTAGTCGTTGTGAAAGGGTGGCCCGGGATGTCTGTGGGACTCGTCGACGCCAGCTTCCGGCGTGGGCCCGATGGCCATGAACGATGATGTGTAGACGAGCCGGATCCGGTGCGTGCCCGCCGCCGCGATCGCGTTCCGAATGCCGCCGAGGTTGACGTCGTCAAAGTCCTCGCGGCGCGCGCTCCAGATCTTCACCATCGCCGCGGCGTGGATGATCGCGTCACAGCCCGCGGCCGCGGCCGTGAAGACCGACGCGTCACGCACGTCGCCGTCCACCACAGTGGCCTGTTCGGGCAGCCCCGGTCGAGAGCCCCCGCGGATCAGGAGTACCGCCTCGTGACCCGCGTCGAGAAGGGCCGAGACCACGTTGCGCCCGAGAAACCCGGCGCCCCCGGTGACCAGAACCTTCACGAGTGCCGGGCCTCCCTTTCCTGCCCCTGTGCGACCGAGGCCCGCCAGTCGGCAAGGAGGTCGGCGAGCGCGCCGGTAAGGTTGCCCGAGGGAGCGAAGCCCGTTGCCTGTCGCAGGCGGCCGGGATCCCCGATCAGGACCGGAAGATCCGAGGGCCGAAGCCGCGCTGGGTCCACGTGCACGTCGACCTTGATCGTCGACAACGAGATGAGCGCGTTGAGGATCTCGCGCATGGCCACGCCTCTGCCGGAGCAGACGTTGTAGGTGGCACCGCTCGCGCCCTTCTCGAGAAGAAGCAGGTAGGCCTGAATCACCTCCCGCACATCGGAGAAATCGCGGATGGCGTCGAGGTTGCCGACCTGGATGACCGCGGGGGCCCGTTCCAGTTCGATTTCTGCGATCTGCCGGGCGAACGAGCTTTCCGCGAAGACCGCCCCGCGTCGTTTTCCGGTGTGAGGAAAGGTACGCGTGCGAACGATCTCCACGGTTCCGCGACGGGCGAACTCGGCGCACAAAGCGCCCTGGGCCACCCGGCTCACCGCGTAGGGCGAGAGGGGGGCGAGAGGGCGATCCTCGCGCAGGGGAACGTCCTCAGGACGGATGTCGCCATACTCGTCCGCCGAGCCCACGACGAGAACACGACGCACCTGGGCCTTCTCGGCCGCGAAAAGCAGATGCTGGGTGCCGAGCACGTTCGCGAGAAGAGTGCCGCCTGGATTCCGGTATGACTCGTGCACGCTGCTCTGGCCGGCGAGGTGGATGATCTGATCGGGTTTCGCTTCCGCGACCGCGTCTTTGAGGCCGCCCGCGTCAAGAAGGTCCGCCTCGACCCCGGCCACGAAACCCTGGGGAAGGACACGGGTGACGCTGGTCGGCCGCTGCAAGCCGACGAGTTGAATGTCGTCGCGGCCCGCGCAGATCTCGCCGAGGTGCGAGGCCACGAAACCCGCCGCGCCGGTGACGAGGACGCGCGAGCGTCTATTTTCGGCCGGCATTGTTCTGGGTCGCGGGATTGTCACCGAGGAAGTTGCCGATCGATCCGATGCCGCCGAGCTCGATCTGGAACGTGGTCTTGTTCTCCGTGCGATACCGCGTGTTGTAACTCACCCGCTCCACCGCGAAGCCGCAGCACTGGATCGTGTACTTGAGACGCGCGGTGGACTGGAGGAGGAGCTTTTGCAGGACATCGTAGGTGCCCGAACCCTCGATGGTGAGGCGGTTCGGCCAGAGGACGAACTTCCCGCTCCCGCGCAGGGTGTCGAAAGGCGGGGTGCGCGCGGCCTCCGACTCGGCGAGCTGGACCCAGCGGCTCCAGCCCGCCTGCAGAGTCACGCGCGGCTGGTTGACGCGCGCCGAAACCGAAAGGCTCGTGAACTGCTTGTAACTCGGGTTGTACTCGGTCGAATAGGTGAGGGAGGAAGAAAGGGTCGGGCGGATCGACAGGTTCGACTGGATCGGGGAGTTGTGGGAAGGGATGCCGCCGGGTCCGCGGGCGAAGATCGCCGAGTTGTAGTTCGGGTCGAACTGGCCCTGGTTGTCGCCAATGTCGAAGTAATAGGTCTGGGAGATGCGCCAGCTCAGGAACTCGTGGGTCACGGGTTTGCCCGCAGGCCCGTCGCGCTTCGCGTAGATCCGGTTCGTCACCCCGTAGAGGAGCTGGTTGGTTCCGGTGTACCAGTCGCCGTAGTCGAAGGTCGGCAACTGGTTGAACGTCTTGACCGGAGAACGGTAGGTGTAGACGAACTCCGGTTCGAAGGTGTGTTTGAACTTGTCGGAGTAGATGTCCCCGGGCAGGCGGAAGATCTTGAAGAGTTTGGGTCCGCGAACATCGACGGAACCTTCGAAGAAACGGCGGTCGAGGGCGGGACCGTTGAGTTCGTTGTCTTCGTCGAGCGAGGCGCCGTAACGCGTGTATCGAACGAGCGCCTTGGGCGTCACCTGGAGGAACGGCACCGAGAGGGAGCGGGTGAGGTTGGGCGCCACGTCGATGCGCGAGTATTCCTGGAGGACCAGCGGGTCGTTCGGTCGCGCGCTGCCCTGGGCGAGGCGCTCGGCGGTCACGTCGTAACCGTAGGCGATGCCGGTGCGCCCGATCTTCTTAGGCGACTGGGACAATCTCAACTGTGGCAGGTGACGGCGTCGCTGCACGGAATCGTCGTAGAAGAAGACGTCGTTCGTGTCCGCTTCGAGCCGCAGATAGGCCGGGCCGATCGAACCCTGGAGGCCGACCGAGCCCGCGCGGGTCCGCGTGGAGGAATAGTCAATCGAGTCCTGGAGATCCTGTCTTGACTGGAGGTCCGAGTAGAAGTTCGCCGAGAGAGTCGCCTTGAATCGGTGAGGCAGAGCCTGGGACGCCGACCAGTCCAGGTCGTAGGCGTATCCGTCCACGTCCTTCTGTTTGGTGAAATAGGAGCGGAACGTACCTCTCGAGGCCGAGTTCCGGACAAAGCGGAACTCGTGGCCTATGCCGGTTCCATACTTCGTGTACCAGTCGTAGTAGAAGGTCTGATCGACGCTTCGGCCCATGGCCCAGAAGAAACCGAGGCCGATCTCGCGGCCCTTGAAGTCACTCGATCCATACCGCGGCATCAGGATCCCCGTCGATCGCTGGTCGGGGCTGATCGGGAACTGGAAGTAGGGAATGATCAGCGGCGTCGGTACCCCCTTGATGCGCAGGCCGACCATGGTCGCCTTGATCTTCTTGTCGATGTCGACGGTGGCGCTTTGCGCCCTGAACATCCAGCGCGGGTTCGGCTGAGTGCAGGCGGTGAAACTGGCGCCCTTGAGGCGGTAGGTGTCGGCATCCACCCGCTCGATGCTGTCGGCTTCGAACAGGACGTCCGGCTGAAGGTACCCGCTGGCCTTGGTGAAGAGGCCCTTTCCGGTGTCGAGATCGAGCCGCAAGGTTTCGCCGGAGATGCGCTCCTGGCCGCTCATGAAGACCACGTTCCCGGTCGCTTCGAGGCGTTGCGCGGTCGTGCCGTCCGGCTTCGTCTCCTCGGTCATATCGAGGGAATCGGCCTGGATGCGCATCTGGCCGAAACGAAGGTCGACGAAACCCTCGTAGTGCAGTTTCCCTTCGCCGCCATCCTGACGGTTGGCGCGGATCCGCAACTCATCCGGGCCGAGCGGGATTTCTTCGATGACGATGGCCGGCGTGGGCGAAGGGGTTGGCGAAGCAGCGACGCCGGGCGAGGATGCGGCCGGCGAAGGCGAGGCCTGGGAGGCGGGGGAGAGCGCCGCGGTCGGGGACGGGGTCGGCGATGCGGATTTCGGCGGGTCCTGGGCCAGCGCGGTGGTTGCCGCGACCAGGCTCAGAACACTAAGGACGCGTGCGAGAACCATGAGCCCCAAAGGTAGCACGCCGGGCAGGAAATCCTGAGGCCGGCCCGGGCGGCAAGGTGCTCTAAAGCCAGCCCTTTTGCCTCGCCAGGCGCGCCGCTTCGATCCGGTTGGTCACTCCGAGTTTGCTGATGGCCTCGGAAAGGTAGTTTCGAACCGTGCCCTCGGAGAGTCCCAGCGCGGCGGCGATATCAGCGCTCGTCTGGCCCTCTTCGGCGCTCCGCAGAACCTGACGCTCGCGATCGGAGAGCGGGTCGGGGTCGCCCCAGGCCTCCTGGGCCAGTTCCGGATCGATGACGCGCAGGCCCGCGTGCACGCGCCGTACCGCGTCGCCGAGCTTCTCGGAGGGAGAGTCCTTGAGGAGGTAGCCCGATGCTCCGGCGTCAAGAGCGCGGCGCAGGTATCCAGCTCGCGCGAACGTAGTCAGGATGATGATGTGTGTTTTCGGCAGAGTCTTCTTGACCGCGGCGGCGAGTTCGAGGCCGGTCATCTCGGGCATCTCGATATCCGTGACCACCACATCCGGCATCACCTTGAAACACAGATCGAGCCCTTCGCGACCGTTCTTCGCGCGGCCGACGACCTCGATGTCCTTCTCGATTTCCAGCAGGGCCACCAGCGCCCCGAGCACCATCGTCTGATCCTCGACCACCACGACGCGTATCGACATCAGGCCGGCTCCGGAGCGAGGGGCAGCGTGATTTCGAGTCGAGTTCCCGAGCGGCTGTCGCGCACCAGGCTTCCCCCGAGGGCGGCGATGCGTTCGCGCATGCCCAAAAGGCCATTGCCCTCGCGGGTCGAGCCGCCGGTTCCGTCATCCACGATTTCGAGCATGGCGACGTTGTTCCGATGCGCCAGACGCACCCGGCAGGTCCTGGCATTCGCGTGTCGAAGGACGTTGGTGGAGGCTTCGCGCAGGATGAGCGCCAGAGCATTTTCGTGCGTGGGGGGAAGGGTCAGCGGTTCCGCCTCCACGGACAGCGTCACGCCCGCGGTGTCGAAGGCTTTCTTCATCGCCTCGAACTCGGCGGAAAGTCCGGAAGCGCGATAGCCGGTCACCGCGCTTCGCACCTGAGCGAGAGCGTCGCGCGCGACATCGTTCACTTCCCGGATTTCCTGGGCGGCGCGGACAGGATCGCGCTCCATAAGTTTGCTCGCGAGTTCGGACTTCAAGGCGATGACCGACAACGTGTGGCCGAGGACGTCATGCAGATCGCGCGCGATCCGTTCCCGTTCCGCGAGCTTTGCGAGGCGCTCCACTTCGGCGTGAGCCAGACGGAGCTTTGCGTTCGAGATGAAGATTTCCGCCCAATGGGAGTTGAGGCCGCCGATCACGCCGGCGATCAGGACCGCGGGCACGAAGAACCAGAACTGCTGGCCGCTGACCACGCCAAACAGCGTAACGATGCACAGGTAGAGGGCGAGGTAGGTGAGCCTCGGCCGCTCTCTGTCGATGAAGGGGATCATCGCCGCGGCATAGATGAAGAAGCTCGCGCCGTAGAACCGGAAGGGTGTGAAGGAGAGTGCCGCGCCGATAAGGCTCATCGCCGCGAGGAGCAGAACAAGCCGCCACCCCTGGACCCAATACGCCATGAAATACACGATGAGAAACGCCACGTACGCCCCGATGTACCCCGCGAGTTCGAGAGGCTCCTGCGGATTCCGGTACAGGGCGACGAGGTACGGGATCGTGTACAACAGCCAGGCGTAGGGCGTCCAGCCAAGCTCGGCGTTCTGTGGGAGAAGCCTCATTGTTGTCGCACAGGAGTATAGGAGCGGGATCTAACGGCTCGGCCGCCATGGGCCGGCTGGAGAGTCGAATAGTCTCGCGAGATCCAGCTTGCGGCCTCCGAGGTAGACGCTTTCGACGTCCCGGTACGCGGTCACCGCGGCGAGGGGGTCTTCACCGAGGACGACCATGTCCGCGACCGAGCCGCGCTCGATGCGGCCGAGCGTCCTCTGGTTGAGCCGAGTGGCGGGCCGGCTGGTGGCCGCAATCAGGACGTCCGAAAGCGGGAGGCCGGCCTGGGCGAGCAGCTCGAGTTCGTGGATCAGGGCGGGACCGTGGAACGTGGCGGGATTGCCCGCGTCGCTCCCCGCGATGATCGGGACGCCGGCCCGGTTCGCGGCAGCCACCGCGGTGATGCCGGCGGCGAAGCCCCTACCCAGACCCTCGACGGCCTGGCTGTCGTTGAAGAAGCCCTGAAAGGCCCCGCCTGGATCGAGGAGTCCGGCGAAGACCTCCGGCATCACGAGGCGTCGGAGCCGGTCATCCGCGTTCTGGAGCATGGAGCGCTTCCATTCGAAGTCGTAGACGGTGAGCGTCGGTGTGAACGTGACCTTCTTAGCCGCCATCAACCCGATGGTTTCAGCCGAGAGGCCGCGCGCCATGTGCTCGAGCCCGTCGGCGCCCGCTTCGATGGCGGCCCGCGCGTCCGCGTCGGTGCCCACGTGAACCGTGACCCTGAGGCCGCGCTCCTTCGCTTCGGCCACCGCCGCCTTGAAGGCCTCGAGGTCCAGCCTCGGCATAGGCCGGCCGGGGAAGCCCGGTTCGAGGACGAGTTTCACGAGATCGACATTGAGGCGGGCGAGGTCCTTGATCGCGTTGCGAGCTTCGTCGGGCGTCTTCACCTGCCGGGTGAGCTGATCGGCGAGGCCGGGGACGAAGTTGAACATCGCGGCCGGATGTCCCTCGGGAGCGGTGACCGAAGCCCCTGCGAAGAATGTGCGCGGCGCGCGCATCTTGCCCTGGGCCACGAGGTTGCGCAGGCGGCCGAGTGCTTCGGGATCGTCCGTCAACGAGAGGATCGACGTGACGCCGGAAGCGAGATAAGCCTGAAGGTCGTGGACCTGACGCTCGTCGGATTGCTCGACGATTCCCCCGCCGACGCCGCCCGAACCGCCGAGGTGAACGTGCGAGTCGAAAAGACCGGGGATCAGGAACTTGCCGGTCAGGTCCTCGGTCTGAGCACCTGGGGGCAGCGGATCCTCTGCGCGATCGACCCCGACTTCCGCGACCTTGTGGTCTCGAATCACCACGCGCGCGTTCTCGATCCGTCCGCCGAGACCGTCGAGCAGGGTCGCGCCGCGAAGCACGCGCACCTGTCCTTTGGCGTCGCCGGCCTCAATCCCCCGCGAACCGGGCATCTCGTTCATTCGGAACGCCGGCGCCACGAGCGCGGCACCGATCATGACCACCACGAAAGCGCCGAGGATGGTGGCGATGGACCGTCTCGAGATGGGTTCGGTTCCCTCCCAGCGGAAGAGTGCCGCAGAGAGGGCGAGGCCCGTGAATCCCAGAACGGTCAGGATCGCGAGAGGACCGACGAGCATCGGAAGCCCTTCGCCCCGCACGATGACTCCCTGCAAGGACTCAACGATGTAGGTCGCGGGCAGGAAACGCGCGAAGGACTTCATCGCCTCGGGAAGCAGCGCGAACGGAAAGGCCGATCCGGAGAGGAACATCATCGGGAAGAAGATCAGGTTGATGATGGGCGGCGCCGACTCCATGTCCTTCGCGGCGCTGCCGACGAGCAGTCCCAGGGGGATGGTTGAGAACGCGCCAAAGAGAAAGACCACGGCCAGCGCGGGAAGCGAACCCGCGATCTCGGTATTGAAGACGAAGCGCGAGACGGTCAGAAGCAGGACGAACGTGATCGCGTTCTGGAACACCGCGGTGGTTCCATGCGCCAGGATCATGGTCGAGGCGCTGATCGGTGTGACCCGGAAACGGCGCAGGATGCCCTTCTCTCTCGCCAGCACCATCGGCATGGCGATCCCGAAAAGACTGCCCGAGATGATCATGGTGGTAAGCAGTCCGGGCAGCATGAACGTGGCCGCGCGCGGATTTCCGCGGGCCATGATTCCCCCGAAGAGAAAGAGAAAACCAAGCGGGAAAGCGAGGGACCAGAAAAGGGCCTGCTTGGATCGGAGGAAAGCGAGAAGTTGCGCCCGAACCAGCGCCAGATAGCTTTGAATGGCCATGATTACGCAGCCTCCGTGATGTCCTGAACGACGCCTGAAACTCCAATCAATTGGACGTAGAGGTCCTCGAGAGTGGGTCTCTTGAGGCGCAAATCGAGGAGCGCGGCGTTGGAAGACTTCAGCGACGCGCCGAGGCCGACGATGGCGGCGGTCGAGTCCTTCGTGCGATATCGGAGCAGTCGTCCATCGTGGCCTTCGAACGAAGCACCGGGCACGAGGTTCTCGGGGTCTATCGCTTTATCGATCTCGATCCACAGGGTCGAAGCTCCCTCCGCCTGAGCGAGGAGTTGAAGCGGCGTTCCGTCGGCCACGACCTCGCCCTCGCGCAGAATGACCACGCGGTCGGCGAGGGCTTCGATCTCATCGAGGTAGTGCGATGAAAGCAGAATCGTCTTGCCCATCGCCTTGAGGCTCTTGAGGATCTCGTGAATGCCCCGGCGCGCGATGGGGTCGAGGCCCGACGTGGGTTCGTCGAGAATCAGAAGTTCCGGGTCGTGAAGGGTCGCGAGGCCGATGGCGAGGCGCTGTTTCTGCCCGCCAGACAAGGTCGAAACGTCGGCCTTGCGCTTGTCGGAGAGGTTCACGGAGGAGAGGACCTCCGCGATGGCGCGCGACTTCGGGTAGAACGCCGCGAAGAGGCGCAGCGTCTCGTCGACGGTGAGCGAATCGGGGAACTCGGTGTGCTGAAGCTGAACTCCGATCCGCTGCCGAAGTTCCACCGGGTTTTTCTGAGGGTCGAGCCCGAGGACCTGCACCGAGCCCGACGTGGGGGGACGCAGGCCTTCGAGGATTTCCACGAACGTGGTCTTGCCGGCGCCGTTTGGTCCCAGAAGACCGACGATGCCGCCCGGGGCTATGTCGAGGGAGAGACCTCGGAGGGCGTGGACGTTCTCGTAGCTCTTCGCGAGCGAGCGGACTTGGATCACCATGCCGGGAAGGATCGTTTTTGTCCGGGGGACTTCTAAGTGCCGAGCGTGGAGATTTTTGTGTGACGTTTGTAATCCCCATGTAAAGCCCGCGTTCGCGATCTTGAACCCGATTGATTTCAATTCTTTCGGGAACCAATGAACCACAGCCTGCGTCTTATCTGGCAAGAGCGTTTCTTCTCTGTTTTTAATGAGGACTGTCCCATGCTTGAGACGAATCCAGGTTTTCTCTTCCCCGACCGTCGCCCACTCAAGGAAATGGTCGAAGACTATGAGCGCAAGATCGTGCTGATGGCGCTCGAGCTTGCGCACTGGAATCAGCGCCGGGCCGCGTCCTCGTTGGGTCTCCTGCCTTCGACCCTCTCCGAGAAGATGAAGCGCTTCGGCCTGAGACGGGTCAAGGACGAGGCGGCCGATCACTCGTCTTCGAACGAAGCCGCTTAGTCCCAAACCGCAAAAATCTGACAGTCGCGCGGGCATCAAGTGTCCGCTTTGTCCGATAGCGGACACCGCAGTGCGATGATTCGGTCCCTGGAGAAACAAACCGAATGAGTGATCGCCGACAATTCATCGCCAGCACCGGAGCCGCCACTTTGGCGGCTCTTGCTTCTGGGGCCTCCGCGGGCGAGGTTCAGCCCAAAAGCGGCCCGGGCATCGTGAAACCCCCGCGTCTCAAGCCCGGCGACACACTCGGCCTCATCCATCCTTCTTCTGCCACCTTTCAGAAGATGGATCTC
>CAZBTT010000099.1:0-12378 GCA_964494295.1 uncultured Acidobacteriota bacterium | reverse complement strand
TGGAAATGGTCCCCAGGCGGCGGAAGACTTTATGTTGAAGTATCGGGTGGTTCCCTCAACCACCCAGGTTCAGGAATCCCATATCGACTACGTGGTCTCCACGACGACGGTCGGCGCTCCAATCCCCGTGACAATGGGGCCGGGTGGCAGGGGGGAGCTCCCGATCACCGCTGGTTTCACGTTCCGGAAGGCTGGAGCCACAGTGGCCCGCCCGCGGCTGACTCTTACCACGACCGACGGCATCGAAGTGGTCGGTCCGCCCAGGCTGTTAAAGCTGGAACAGCCGACCGTGGAGCTTGTCTTCGACGATGACCAGGAAGAGGACGTGACCGCCGATCGGCCCGAGGTCGAGGTTCGCGTCACTAGCGCCGAGTGGTACCGCCGCTTCGCAGAGGCTCAGGACAGAGGCGAGGCCCCTCCCCCGACCAAGGACGTCACGTTCGCGTCTGTGTTGCCGGGGGGAATCGTCTCGCCCGACCAGGTCGTCTCGCGGGACGGCATCTTCGAGACCTCTCTTGCCAATCTCGTCGCTCCCGCGGCGGGCCATCAGGTCAGGGCCTTCATCGGCCCGGTGACCCTCGGAATCTCCGATCCTGCGGCAGTTCTGTCTGGCCCGGCCCACACCGTTGAGCTCACCACTCCCCGAACAGATCTCCCCCTCGATGGAGCGAGCGATACGCTAATCACGCTCACTGCACGCGACATCAGGGGAAACCTGGTTCTCGACGGAACCGGCGTCTTTTGGGAGACCGACGGCGACGGCGACTTCGTGGAGCCCATGGAAGCGACGTCCAACGGGACGGCCACCATCAAATACCGGGCTGGCGAATCGAAGACGGGCCCAGTGACAATCACGGCGCACGTGGACGACGTTGAGCAGACCATCACCCTTCAGCAGCATCCCATCCAGGTGGCCGTGGCTCTGGATCACACCGTGGCGTTCCTCGACACTCCATCGATCGAGGTCACAGCGACGGCCACGAGCCCCGGTGGGGCGATCTCTCCGAACGCGGTGGTATCGGCAATATCGAGCTCCGGCAAGATGACGATCACCGCGCCGCTCGTCAACGGTGTGCTCCGCGCCCGTTGGGAACCAGCAGGGACGCAGTATCGCTACGGTCTTGCGTTCTCGGTTGCCGTCGCCGACGCGCGCGGCCAATCACCCACCATTCCCTGGCGGGCGACGCTGACGCCACCGGAGTCAGGCGGCGATGAGGCTGCGGCTCCAAGTTCCATGGACGGAGACTCTGGGATCGCCTCTGCATTCTCAGCGCCGGCCGCTCAGCAGGAAGGGGCGGTCGTTCCTGTCGCTTCAGCGTTCCCGTCCGTCATCGCCGGAGACAAGACCCAGGATGGCAACTACGAGTTGGAACTCCCAGACGGAACTACCCGATCACTGCCGTACAAAACGCAGTCCAGCTATCGAATCACCGGGCTCACCCCAGGAGAACGCGTCGCACTGACGCTTGGCTCCAATGCACGCCCCAACGCCAGGAGCGTCGCCCACTACTCTGGAACACAGGGCCTCGTGAACGGCCTGGCGCCGGACGACGTTGGGCAGAACGACGGCACGGCCACCGCCGGCGTCCAGTCGATCCCGCTCGGATATCAAGGGCCGGGCTACTCCTTTGACGGCTCGGGCACAATCAGCATCCCGCACTCCCAGCCGCTCGCCTTCTCATCCGGGTTCATGGTCCAAGTGGCTGTACGACCGCCACCGGTCGCCAATGGCGTGCTCATTGAAAGAGCAGGCCAATTCCGCCTGGATCTGGTCAACGGGTATCCCCGCTTCACGATCCAGAGTGGCTCCGCCATCGGCTCGCCCGCCGAGTCCTCGGTGACCGCCGCCCAACCTATCCCGGAGAACCAGTGGACGCTGGTGAGCGGCCGGTTCGATGGAACAGTCATCAAGCTGGTGGCAGGGGACTATGAAGAGACCCTCGTTCTCTCGCAGGAGCCGAACGCGTCGGCCTCGCCCATTGTCATCGGCCAGGCATTCGGCGGCGCCCTTGATGAGATTCGCATCTTCGATCTGTCGGCTGGTCCTCTACTCACATTTGTCGGAGGCGCCACCGAGATTCAGGGCCTTGCCGATTCGCTCGGAAACTTTGAGACGGCGATTCGTTCAGGCGGTGCCCTGCTGGCGGGAGGAATTTCCTCCGGAGATCGGTTCGCGCACGCATTCGCCCAGGAAGCCGGCGAATCCGGCAGATTCGAAGGACCTTCCAATTCATCGGTTGAATTGATGCCGAGCGGAGAATTCCTCGCCCTGATCCAGGATCCTCCGCCTACAGCAAGCCAGGAGACCTTGGGCAGTTACATCGTTGAAGTCAACGCGACCCTTACGGACTCGGCTCGACGAGAGACCACCTTCATCGGCGTAGCGGGTCACGAGATGCTGGCCCGCGCATTCCTTCTCATCGGTGGAATCTGGGGCGCTGGCCCACCGGACGACCCGTACGTCATGGCCGGAGACCTGGTGCTTGGCACCATCGTCCAGGTGATTACCACGCCTCGGGACTTCATCAACGCCTTCGACCACGCGCGAAGTGGTCAGGCGGACAAGTTCGAGATTCTCACCATCGCTATGGCAGCGGCCGGAGCCGCCTCGGTCATCTTCTCCAAGAAGGCCGCCCTCCTCGGCAAGATGCGGAAACTGCCGCAGTTGCTCACTGCCTTTGGCCCAGCGGCCGAAGCGAATCGAGTCCTGGGCAAGCGTCTCCTGAAAGGCGTCAAGGAGATCTCCGACGATCTTCCGGGGGGCAAGAGCCTCGAGAACATCGCGGAGGCCGTGGATGTGCTTTCGACCGAAGGGAAGCAGGCGCTTTCGAACGTGTTGAACGCGGTGGGAGACCAGGGCCGATCGCTCGACAAGCTCGATACGCTGATCAAGAACGCGCCGGATAAAGACGGCGTTGTCAAGGCGATGGATGAGGTCCGTCTTGCGGATCCCGCAACGTTCAAAGCCACCTTGGGTATGGTGACGAGTTGTGCCATCGGTGCCGCCGCAGCCGATGAGGTTGGCGAGGCGTGCTCATTGCTGACGCCAAAAGCGATGAAGGGTGTTGGGAAGCTGGCCGGTGTGAGCGGCGTGTCGATTCCGATCGCTCATCAAGCTTTGGGCAACATGGCGAAGGCGAATAGAACGCAGTTCCTGGAAAGAATTCAGGACTTCGCTGAGGGCGCCACGACCGAGATGTCGAGTTCGTTGCGCGAACTCTTGCGTCAACTCGGCTCCCCGAAGACTCAGTTTTTCCGCATCAATGGCGCCAAGCGGGTCATGGACTATGCGTACGCGCTCAAGCTCCAAGGCAAGACGATACTCAGATTCGAGGAAGGCTTTAGCGGCATTGCGGGGTTGGGTCGAAAGGGGCGTCGGTTTGACGTCAGTTACCTGGATGGTGCGAAGCGATTCTTTGTCGAAGTGAAGAATTGGGATGCTTTCCCGCCAACGAAGGGATTGCAGAGCGCGCTGGAACAGATGGGCAAGGATCTGGTGCTCACAAGGACGAACAACAATTTCCCCCTTGCGGGCTTGAAGTGGGTGTTCAAGAGTTCGCTGTCTCCGGCCCAACGGACGAAGCTGATGGAGGCGTTTGCCGAAGAGATTGGGAAACCGAACTGGCGTTCCGCACTGGCGAGAGGCATTGGCGGGGGCCTAGAGACACCGCTCTCTCTTGCCGCTGCGGATCAACACATTCTGGCGTTTAGGGCGCGGCTATTGGCTGCGGGCGATCTGTTTGAGTTTGTCCAATAGCGCACGTTGCGTCCTGCGATGGACGCGTGAGAAGACGTTTGGATTTCAGTTTGCCAAACAAGGACTAGTCTCGGCGGTTGATTCGCCCTCGGGTACCGCCCTCGTGTCCTTCGACGGGGAAGATCTGTGGAGGAGCGAGGTGTCGGCGTACTTTGTCGTCGTCGACCAGTACTTGGGTCAGCGCGAAAGGGATGGCGTGCTTTGGACTGAGTGGATAAGTGCCGAAACAGGTCGGGTTATTCGGCGCGCAGCGACGGCGTATCTGCTAATCCGAAGCGTCGGATCTGAGTTTGTTGGGTTGACGTACGCCGCCGATTCCAACGGTCATCGACACTTGGCCCGTTTTGGCCTAGACCCCGATCGATTGGTATGGAGCGCGGGCCCGATCAATGAAACGAGTGAATGGGACTGGAGCCCTTGTGTCTCCGGCGGGCAGATCTTCGTGGGATGCGGGCAAATGATGGTCTGCCTTGATGCTGGACATGGCCGTGAGTCGTGGCGTGCGTCAATGAACCCGGTTGAGGTAGACGTTACGACCGGCAAGATGTCGCCGGTCGTTCACGGAGACCGGGTTATCACCAACGGAGCGTGGGGAATCATCGCTTTCGACACCGCAACGGGTGAGAAGGCATGGCACTACATGAACCCATCGTGGAAGACGGTCGTCGATGGAAAGGTCTATTGCCTTTCGAAAGACTACGCCGTGTTGGACGCCCAGACGGGAGAAGTGCTGGTGTTCTCGTCGCTCGCGCAGCGAATTCAGGAGAAGTTTGGTGCGAAGAGCACGGGAAAATGGCGGGGCGGAATGAACTTCGCGCGACCGACCGTTTGGGGAGATTTCGTCTATTTCGGTGACGACGACGGCAGACTCTGGGCCATCGAGAAGGAGACAGGAGAGCCGGTGTGGTTCCACAAACCCAAAGGCTGCACGGGCTACCTCAACGCCGAACCGGTGGTCGACGGGAATCGGCTCTACATCACGAGCTTCAGTATGGATGCGAAGAGGCCGTCGTCCCTGTATTGCTACGAGCGAGTTGTCGAGTCGCCGATAAGTGCCGACGAAGCGGGCGCGCCCGGGGAGGCGAAGGTGAGAAAGGGGTTCCGACGCCCCGCTCGTTGACGCGCGGTAGGGAGGCAATGGGAATCTGACGTTCATTGCGAGGCGAAAGGACGACCAACGGGCGGTTAGCTGTCCTGTCCGCACTGTCCGCAGACCCCTTGATCTGAAACGAGACCGGAATTAGCGAGAGTATTGATCGATTTGCGCCGATTCTTCGCGGACGCGGTGGTTCTGTGCGGCGTGTTCTCGAATTTCTCGCCGTAAGCCTGGCGGTCCACGCGCCGAGACGCACTTATCCCATCGACGGGTGCGGACGATTGCAGGATTACGACCTCGCATCACGTCGGCCGGCCGAAACCAGCCAGGATCCCATTCCAGGCCGAGAAGAAACGAAGAGGCTGCGAGCCAGTCCGTCCCGCCCAGGCCTCGGCGGGTGTGAGGCCGGCGAGACCCTGATGCGGGCGGATATGCTTGTACCAGAGGCGGAGGAAGTCGAGGTCCCGCTGGACCTCATTCGGAATGCCCGTTTCCTCCCACCATCGGTGGATTCGCTCCTTCATCGTTCCGAAGAAGCGTTCGATTCGTCCGTTCTGCCAGGGGCAAAAGGGATCGCTCAGCTGATGGCGAACGCCCAGAGCCCAGAGCGCTCCGGTCAGGATCGGCGACGAGAAGATGCTCTCGTTATCGGTTCGGAAGAATCTGGGCCGTCCGAATCGTTCGAACAGATCGAGCAAGACACGGAGAACGGCAATCGTGCTTCTTGTCCGCATCTCGGCCAAGTACAGGTTCGCTCGCGTGCCGTGGTCGAGGACGCCGAGAACCGGCCGATCGGTCTCTGGAAGGAAGGTCAGATCGGCGGCCCATGTCAGGTTTCGTGGGCCGCGCCGGGTGACCCGATTCTTGAGCTTCTTTCGGAGATTGAGGATGGCCAGGGCGCGTCGTTTGAAGATCCCGGCCACGTAGGTCTTTCCCACGGACTCGCCCTTGTGGGCGTAGCGAGCGTTGAACGCGTTGGCGACGTGTCGGCAACTGCTGTGGGGCATAAGGGCCTTCAGTCTGACCACAGCGTGGGCAACCCATTCGGGCTTCTTACGATTGAACCCGTGGTTCTGGGGCGGCGGCGCGAGTGGCCGTCGTTTGAGCTGCTGTTGTGGCTTGAGTCGCAGCCACACGACCAGAAGGCAGACGAGCGCGGCGACCGCGGCAAGCACAAGCATCCGGCCAGTTTGTCACCTGGCCACCTGAGTGGGCCCGCGGCGCCCCCACTCTCCACGGGATCCGCGTCGAGGTGGAGCAGAGAGCGGTTCGGTGGGCAGGAGGTCGCACACGCGTTGTTTGGCCGCTTTTCCACCTACAATCCATGCCATGGCCCGTCGACCGGAACCTGAGCGATGCGTCGACGAACGACAGCGTTGAGAGTGGCGCTGCTCGCGTTGTCCCTCATGCGGGGAGACGCAACCGCGGGCGACGCGGCCCCCGACCTCGCGAAGCTCGATTCCGCCGTTCGTTCCTTCATGGCGCGCGAGACGATCGGGGCCGCGCACGTCACCGTGTTCCGCCGCGACGAGACGCTGCTGGAGCGCGGCTACGGTTCGGTGAGCCCCGGCTCGGGTCCGCCAGACTCGCAGTCGGTGTTTCCCATCGGGTCGATCTCGAAGCAGTTCACGGCCGCCGCCATCGACGCGCTGGCTGAACACGGCAGGTTGCGGCTAGAGGCGCCCGTCGGCGACTATCTTCCAGAGTGGTTTGCGGGCGATCGGGAACTTCTGGTTTCCCACCTGCTGACGCATACGTCGGGGATCGCTGACTTCCTCTGGCTGGAGGGCTATCGACCGCTCGCCGACGATCCCGCGACGCCGAAGTCCGCATTCATCGCGCTCGCCGCCAAAGCACCTCGCCGGTTTCCGCCGGGTGAGCGTTGGGCCTACAGCAACACGAACTTCAAAACACTCGCGCTGATCGCGGAGCGCGTGGAGGGCAAGCCCTTCGATACTGTGGTCGATGAGCGTGTGCTTCGTCCGGCCGGCATCGATGGGATCAGGCCGTGCCACGACATCGCGCCCGGAGGGTTCGTTGCCGGTTATGCGCCGACGGGCAAGCTCGCGCCGCTCGACGCGAGCCGCGCCGCCTACGCGGGCGACGGTGGCCTGTGTTCCACCGCAGCCGGTCTTGTTGACTGGATCCGCAAGGGCATGGTCGCCCGCGGGAAGGCGAAGGCAAAGCTCGCCCCGCTCGCCAGGCCCACACGGCTCAGCACCGGCCAGCTCGTGCCCTACGGGTTCGGCCTTTCGATTCGCGAATTCCTGGGCCACACGATGATCTGGCACGGCGGCAACGTCGACGGGCACAGTTCGCTCATCGCCTACGCGCCGAAAGACGACCTCGGAATCGTGCTCCTGACCAACAAGGGCTTCGTCTGGCTGACGGAGCTGTTTCCTGCGTGGATCGGAGAACCCGTGCTCAAACGCACCCCTGCGAGGGGCGTGCCCCCGCTCGGGCGATTCGAGGACGCGCTGTTTCGCTTCGACCTCGCCAAAGACGGCGAGGATCTCCTGGTGCGGATCGACCTGCTCGGGCCGCTGACCTTCGTCCCGGCCGGCGCGAATCGCTACATCGCCCGCGACTACCCGGCCACGTTCATGATCCAGTTTCCAAACGACGGATCCCGCGATTCGTTCGAGTTCAACTGGGGCGAAGTGCGCTCCTACGCCCGCCGCCTCCGAAACCTGCAATAGCGCCGCCGCGAAGTGTTCGACACCGGGATCAATGTCTGGCTCCAATCGATGGGGTCAGCGACTGCGACCGCGCTGCTTACGGGCGTTACGTCCCTCGGATACCTGCCCTTCCACGCTTTCCTGATCGTGACCCTCGCCTTTGGCGTGCGGTTGCGTTCGGGCCTCGCGGTGCTGGGGGCCGTTCTGCTGACCGGGCTCGTAACGCATGGGGCCAAAGAGGTCGTCGCGCTTCCGCGGCCCGACCAGATCGACGACCGGTTGATGAGGACGGCCGCCTCACGCGGAGAGGCGATCGTCGCGCGTGGAAGCGCTCCGGGATTCTGGTCGCTGCCGTCGCCTGCGGTCATCGAGAAGGTCCGCGAGCAGGCCCGGGCACGCGACCACGGCGGCTATGGATTTCCTTCCGGGCATGTGAGTGCCACCACCGCGCTCCTCGTCTGCACTGCATGGTCGCTGCGTCTTCGCTGGTTGTATGTGTTCACCGCGGCCTGGGTGCCACTCATGGCCCTCTCCAGAATGTACCTGGGACGGCATTTCCTCGCCGACGTGCTGGGCGGGTTTGTCATCGCCCTCGGCATCTCCGCGGTCTGGCTCCGGCTGTTCGGCTCCTCCGACTCGGCCGAAGGGAAGTGGCCCCCGCGGTGGTCGGTGCGAGGGCTCTGGCTCTTGTGCGTCGGCCTTCTCGTGTTCATGCCGTGGTGCCCGCCGATCTCTCCGCGGTACGCGGGCGCGCTCGCCGGCCTCGCCCTCTCGTACACCCTGATCGCCTCCGCCGATCAGCCGCCCGACGGGGGGACAGACCGTCAGCGGGTGAGCCGAGTTCTTCTCGCCCTGGCGGTCTTCGCGACCACGCTCACACTGATGGAGAGGACGCTCGCGTTCGAGGGCCGGATCGAGAGTCGCCTGGCGCAGTGGGTGGTTGAGGCGACCGTGACCGCATCGACCTTCGCGGGAGGCATTGTGCTGTGTCGGCGGCTGCGGCTGTACGGACCCCCGCTGGGCTCCTAGAACCTGGTGCTCGCCCGGATGGCGAAGCTGTTGAGCTGGCCGTGTTCGACCTCGGCCGACAGCGCCAGCGCCTTGTGATGCCAGGTGACTCCCGCGAACACCGGCGAGGATGTGGCGACCGCGCTTTCGAGGGCGACATCCTTCGACCGCTCGACGCCCAGCGAGGCGCCGCTGGCGAAGCCCACGTAAGGAGCGAAGGAACCGATGGTGCGGCTCACCGAGACGTCGATACTGGCGTGGCCCACCCACACCTCCCGCGGACCGATCAGGGAAGTGAGAGTCGGGCGGATCGCGATGGACACCGGACGTGAGGGTCCCTGTTTCATGAGCGCGATCTTGGCGTCGATGCTGGCGAGACCCCAGTTGGAATGAGGATCGAGCCCGCCCGACGCGCCGAGATCGACACGGTCGGAGACGCCGTAGCGGGCGACCAGCCGTGGGAACTGAATCGACGACCCGAGATAGTGATCGGCGTCCGGGTGCGACATCGTGTTGTTCCACGCCCCCTTCGCGTCATCGATGTCCGCGCGCATGAAGTCGAGGGCGATCTCGAATCGCCCCTTCCCCAGAGTGCCTGCGTCGCTGAGCTGGCGCGGCCTGAGGATCGAGCCCAGTTCTGCTGTGAACTCCTCGAACTCCGGCTGCGTGAGTTCGGGATGCAGATCGAAGAAGCAGCTGCTGTAAGCGCCATCCACATGCAGGTGCGGCCGCGGTGCGCCGGGACCCGAGTTCTGGGCGTGGACCGTGGCTGAGGTGAGAGCCATCGCGAGGGCCATGGCTGATATCGAGGGCGTGCGTCGTTTCATTTGAATTCTCCAGTGTTTGTTCATCTGGAGAACGTACGAAGCAACCCTCCCGCCATGCCCTGCCCGAACGCGACAGACCTTTGACATTTCACGCCACCAGGCGTTCGCCCTTCCTTACGCACGCAGGTGTTCGCGGCGGAACTCGGTGGGCGTCTTCCCTGACCAGCGCCTGAATGCTCGATTAAATGAACTCTGGGAGGCGAAGCCAAGCAGGTAGGCGACTTCGGTGGCCGCGACATCGCCCTGGGACAGGTATGAGCGGGCCGCGCTCCACCGCATCTCATCCAGGACGTCGTTGAACACCACGCCCTCGGCGCTCAAACGACGCTGAAGGGTCCGGGCGCTCATCCCCAGCCGGCGCGCGATGGAGCCAAGCCCCGGGTCGCCGCCGCGCAACTCGGCGCGGATGGCCTCGCGCACCCGGCCCGCATGGCTGGCGTCGTCGGGCAAACGGCCGAGCAGCATCTTCGCGTGAGCCTCGAGAATGGTGAACAGCTCCGGATCGCTCCCGCGCCTCGGTGAGTCCCACACTTCGCGCGCGATCACCATCCGGCAGGCCGGAGCGCCGAAGATCACCGGGCAATCGAAGATCCGCTCGTGTTCACGAACGCTTTCGGGCCTGGGGTGAGAGAACTCGACCTGTATCAGCCGATACGGCTCGTCGGTGGTCAGGCGCGTCCTCAGGTAGATCGCGGCGAACGTGTACTCCGCGTAGGGCCGCGTGATCAGCGACGGATGGGTGGGAGCCTCGATTCCAAGAGTGACCCGCGCCTCGCCCATGGTTATCGGCAGGCGCACCGCGCTGTTGATGAGCGGAAAGTAGTGCGAAACCTTGGTGAGCGCCTCGCCCACCGTGGGCGCGTTCCACGACAGAAATTCCAAAACCCGGTAGGCGCCTTGAGGCAGGATCTCGACGGCGTGGAGCGCGAGGTGCGGGTCCTTCGACAATTCAAACGCCTTCCGCCACAGAGCGCTGGCCTGCGCATTGGACAGTCGTGCGTCGGGATCCGCGAGCCGCGCGCGATCGATACCGCCGGCCGCCAGGATCTTGTCGGTGTCGAGCCCGAGTCGAGCGCACGCGTCGAGGAGCGCGCGACTTGAAACCGTCAGGACGGACCCGCTCACGGATCCTCTAGTCCTGCGTCGCGGCCTGCGCGAGGTGCTCCGCCGTCAGATTGACGGCTCGCGCGAAGCCCGCGATCAGCCGTCCCCCTTCGATGTCGAGACTGAAGAAGGTGAAGTCGCCCAGATCGAGAGTCATGGCGGCACTCGGATAGCGGTCACGCCAGATGCTGCGGATTCTCGCCAATACCTGAGGGTCCTCGATCGCGCGCGAGGTGCCGTGAAGGATGACGCGCGGTGTCTGCAGCGGATCGCGCTCGGCGCTGTCGGGCTCGGCAACCGCGCCGCTCCAGGGCCGATCGTCTCCGAGACCCCCGGTATGAGGCGCGAGACGCGAGGCGTGCACGACCACCCCCGCGAAGTTCGGCGCGGCCAGGAAGGGCAGGAGCCCTACGACGGGCAGCCCATCGACCACGACGCCGAGCGACAGAAGGCGTTGGTGGCGCAACAACTGGTTCAATGTGCGCAGGTCGTCGGGCTTCATTCGCTGAGCATACGGCGAGCGATCACCTCAGGTGGTTCGCAGCGCAGGCGCCGTTCACGAGGGTCACGAGGAGCGGCAACGCCAGGACGGCCCAGCGGAGGCCCGGGACGGGCGCCAGCTCGCCGCCCTCGTCAATGACCACGGCCATCGGCAGCGCATCGACCGCGGTTGCCGTGTCGGGTTCTTCCGGCAGGTAAAGAATGGTCTCCCGCCGCTCGTCGCGAAGGTCGGTTGGATCGGTGGTGCTGCTCGTGAACGTATGCCGCCCTCGGTCCGGCGTGACGTACTCGAAGGTCAGCTCCTGCACCACGCGCCCGTTGACGGTCGTGTTCGTCGGCTGCTGGCTCACGAACGTCGCCTGGGCCACACGGCCCTCGCGCAGCAGGCGGAGGGTCTGACGTCCCGCGTACAACGAGAACGCGACGAAGGCCGCCGCCAGGGCAGGGAACACGATCGCGATGGCGGCGCCTGGGCCGAACATGGCCCTTCGCATGCCCACGATGCGTGAGAAGCGCGGCCAGGAGGGGACGTACTCCACCGGTAGCCGGGCGCCGATGTCCGGCGCGCTGCCCGTCACATAAGACCTCCCGCTCAGCAGCGGACCGGCCGGGACCTGATAGGAATAGTCGATCCAGTGGACGCGGCTCTTGTTCTCACTGGACCTGGTCTCGCCGGTGGCCGTGACCCGCCCGTCGGTCGTCGCGGCGCCGGCCCCGAGCACGATGGGCGCCAACACCTCGGCGTTCATCACGAACCCCCAGAAGATCGGGGTGGTGAAGAGGAGCACGCCCCACGCGAAGGCGGCCATGCCCCCGAACAAAGCGTTGACGCGCAGGCTGAGTGGGACCGTTCGTGGCGGCGCCACCAGGCGATCGAAGTTCGGCCGGCTCATTCCTTAGCCCCGCATCCTACTTGCTTCGCGCCCGGGTAACTGCACGCCGACGTGGGCCCACGCCGAGCGGCGTAGCATCCAGGCGTGTCGATCTCGCTGACCGTTCTGCTGGTTCTGGCGGCCGTCATCCTGCTCGCTTTCGGAACCGGCTCGACCGGGGGCGCGATCCGCTTCCTGAGCGGCGGCGGCGCGCTCCTGGTCGCGATCGCGGCCACCACCGCGACCATTCTTCTCTTCTGGCTCGGGCACCGGGCGAACTGGACCAGTGACGGGCCAGGGGCTCTGTTCGTGATGATCGCCGTCGTCGTCTGCGCGATCGTGGCCGCCGTCTCCTGGATGTTCGTCTTCGGCATCGCAACCACCGTCGTCGCGCCGGTCGACGCACATCCCGATGCGCCGCCCGACGCCAAGCGCGTCCTCCGCCTCCTCGGCTTCGCGCTGCTTGCCATCGCCCTGGTCGGCAAGGGCATCACCGCCTTCCTCGGGCGGGCTCGCGCGGCGCATGGGTCTCCCG
>CAZBTT010000098.1:0-12379 GCA_964494295.1 uncultured Acidobacteriota bacterium | reverse complement strand
GACTTGGGAGGAGAGACTCAAGACCGGGAGTCCGCGCGCGGCAAGGTGGGCCACAAGGCCGTGAATCTCCGCCTTCGCGCCGACGGCGACACCCTGCGTCGGCTCATCGAGGATCAGCACCTTCGGCTCGGTGGCGAGAGATCGGGCGAGGGCCACCTTCTGCTGGTTGCCGCCGGAGAGCGTGCCCGCCTCGGCCAGGAGGGACGCGGTCTTGATCTGCAGGCGGCTGACGTAGGAGGCGGCCATGCTTTGTTCCCGCGCGCGGTCGAGCAGGAGGCCGCGGCGCAACGTGTCCAGGACCGAAAGCGTGCAGTTGGCCGCGACCGGCATGGCTGCGACGATCCCGTGCTGCCTCCGATCTTCAGGCACGTACGCGATCCCTTGGGCGCGCGCACCGAGCGGCGAGTCGACGACGATGTCGTTCCCCGCGAGCCGCAGTTCCCCCGAGTCCGCGGGGGTGATGCCGAAGAGAATCCTCGCGAGTTCGGTCCTTCCCGAATGCACGAGGCCGAAGAGGCCCACGATCTCCCCCGCGCGTAGTGTCAGGGACACATCGTGAATCCCGGAGGCTCGGCAGCCGAGAGCGTGCGCTTGGAGAACCACGGCAGCGGAATCGCCCGGATGGAGCTTGCGTTCCGGGAACACCGAGTTCATCTCCCGGCCCACCATCAAGCGTATGAGGCCGGCGCGATCCAGCTCCGTGGTCTTCCGCGTCTCGATCACCGCGCCGTCGCGCAGGACCGTCACGCGGTCCGCGATCTCGAAGATCTCCTCGAGCCGGTGCGACACGTACACGATGGCGAGGCCCTGTGCCCGCAGTTCGCGCAGGATGACGAGCAGACTCGTGACTTCGGTGGACGAAAGTGATGCCGTGGGCTCGTCGAGGATGAGAACGCGGGCCTCTTCGCCCAGCGCACGCGCGATCTCGACGAGCTGCTTTTCGGGCATGCTGAGCGCGCCCGCGGGCATGTCGGGGTCGATGCTCAGGCCCAGACGCGCCAGAAGCGTCGCAGCCTTGCGCCGACGGCCGGCCCAGTCGATGCGGCGAAGCAGACCGGAAGGCTCAAGGCCCTGCGCGATGTTCTCGGCCACCGAAAGGTCGGGAAGGAGCGCGGGCTGCTGATAGATCACGGCGATGCCCAGGGCCCGGGCCCGCTGGGGCGTAAGACGGTCTGCCGCCTCGGCGCCTATGGTGATCGTGCCGGCGTCTCGGTGATGCGCTCCGCTCAGAATCTTGATGAGGGTCGACTTCCCCGCTCCGTTCTCACCCACGAGCGCGTGGATCTCCCCGGCCTCCAGCTCGATCGAGACATCCTTGAGGGCCGCGACACCGCCAAACGACTTGGACAGGCCCCGCACAGAAAGCATCGTCATTGCGAACGATGCTAGCGGGAGACCGGCAGAGCGTCGAACGAAACCGTACCCGTCACCAATCCTGGCGATTGCGCCGAAACCGTGACGCGGCCCGACGCCTCGATCACGCGAACCAGCGCGAGGGCTCGGCTCAGGAACGCCTTGCGCGTCGTCGCCTGATACGGCTCGTGGCTTTGAGGATCGCCGTTGTCCACCGCGATGACCTTGCCCGGCCCCGAAACCGCGAACGTGATCTCCGCCGATCCGCCCGGCACCACCACGCCCTGTTCGTCCACGATCTCGGCGGTGATGTGCGCGAGGTCGTCCCATGCATGGGTCACGCTCACACGATCAGACTTCAACACGATGCGAGCCGCGGGTCCGGCGGTCCGGAGTTCGTGGGTCGCGACGACCTTGCCCTTGTTCTTCGCGACGGCAGTCAGAACGCCTTTCGCGAACACGACTTTGAAGATGCGGGGAGCGTCGTCCGCGGGCTTCGGCAGCCGGCCTACCGAACGTCCGTTGAGGCGCAGCTCGACTTCATCCGCGTTGCTGTAGACCTCCACGTCCTCGCTGTGGGGACTGAGATCCGGCGGCGTCCAGTCGGACATGAGGATCGGAGCGGGCGGAGGTGGAGGCGGAGCCACGGGGTCGTAGCCGGGGTCAATCTCGGGTCGAGGAGGAGGGGCCAGACGCCGATACGCGCGAACCATCGGTGTCGTCGACCACCAGCTCTGCCTTTGGTATCCCGCAGCCCGTGGCTCGCCCGTGCGATCGAGAAGGCCGCGGACGAACGTGGTGCGCGGCCAGTCCTCCTCACCGAGGTAGTCGATGCCGGGCCAGAGAAACTGGCCGGCGTAGAAAGCGTTGTCACGGACCGGGAGCCATGCGTCGCGCTCGTGCCGGTTCTCGGTGCCGATCACCTTGCGGGTCGGCTTCTGGTGATACGCGGCGATGAGTTCGTTCTCGCGGTAGTTCTGCCCCACCACGTCCAGCATGTCCGCGAGGCCGTTGTGGTAGTCCTTGCTGATGTTCGGACGGAACAGTCCCTGCGTCACCGGCCGCGAGGGATCGTACTTATGGAAGACATCGATCAGACCCTTGAGGATCGGCTTGGCGATATCCGGGAACGGCGTGTCGTGGATCTCATTGCCGGTGCTGTAGAGAACGATGCTCGGGTGATTGCGGTCGCGCAGCACGGTGTCGCGTGTGTCGGCCTCCCACCATTCCCTGAAAATCATGTGCACGCCGTAGTTCGCGTGCTGCTTCCCCACCGTCCACGCGTCCCAAACCTCGTCCATGACCAGGAAGCCGAGACGATCAGTCAGTTCGAGGAAGTCCGGGGAGGGAGGATTGTGAGCGGTGCGGATCGCATTGACGCCAAGCAGCTTGAGGTTCTTGAGGCGTCGCTCCCACACGGCCAGAGGAACCGCCGCGCCAACCGCGCCGCCGTCGTGGTGGAGGTTCACGCCCAGCACCTTGAAGTTCTTGCCGTTCAGCCAGAAGCCCGTTGCGGGCTCGAAACGCGCGTCGCGGATGCCGAACGTCGTCGTGGCCTCGTCGACCACCGCGCCGTCCGACACGATGCGCGCCACGGCTCGATAAAGATGGGGCATCTCGAGGTCCCACCGCCTGGGGGAATCGAGTTTGAGATCCTGACTGAGTGTCGCCCGCCCCGCGGCTTCGATCGTCTGCGTCGGCGACTCCTGGGTCGCAACCTCGCGGCCGTCGGGATCGATCAGGGAGGTTCGGACGACCACCTGACGCGCCGTGTTCGATGCGTTCACCACCTCGGTCTGCACGCGAACGAGGGCGCGCTCCGCGGCGGCCTCAGGCGTGGTCACGTAAACGCCCCAGGGCGCCACATGGACGGGATCGGTCGAGACCAGACGCGCTTTCCGGTAGATGCCCTGGCCGGTGTACCAGCGTGAGGCGGGCTGGAGCGTGGTGTCGGTGCGAACGGAGATCACGTTCCGCCCGGCATCGCCCGGGCCGAAGCGCAGGACGTCGGTGATGTCGTACCTGAAGGTGATGTAGCCGTTCGGCCGATGCCCGAGATGGCGGCCGTTGACCCACACGCGCGCGCCGGCCATCACACCGTCGAACTCGACCTGGACGCGACGGCCTCGCTGGGATTCGGGAAGGGCGAAGCTCTTCCGATACCAGCTGACGCCCGAAGGAAGGTAGCCCCCGCCGCGGCCGCTCGGCGCGGCCTGATCGTACGGACCCTCAATGCTCCAGTCGTGGGGAACCCCGACGACACGCCAGCTCGAATCGTTGAATCCACGCCCTTCGGCGCCAGTCGCGTGACCGCGTAGGAAGCGCCACTCGGTATCGAGGGGCGTCACTATCCGCGCGCCTTCGGCGCGTGCGCCAGAGGCAGCCAGGACCAGCAGAACTGCTATCGCATGCCCGATCACGGAAGCCTCCTCAGACCCTCGGCCTTGATCTTCCAGGTTCCGTCCTTCGGAAAACCCGGATGCGTCTCGGTCGCCCCATCCCAGCCCGCGACCATGAGCGCCACCGCCGAGAGCAACGCGCCATTCGCCGGCAGATAGACCGCGATTTCGCGTTTGCGCGCGCCGGGCGCGGGGTTTTTCCACCCCGCCTCGTCACTCCGCTGCGGGCAATGGCCGTTTGGAAGGTCTCGGTTGTTCGGCCCACATCGCAGGAGGATCTGGGGCGCCCCGTGGGGACGCCCCACGCGAGCCGCGGTCATGGCGATCATCGGGTAGTCCCATCCCCAGATCTTGGTCTCCCAATCCCACATCGAGAGGACCGCATCGAGCGTGCGCTCCATGGTCTTCCGATCGACGGCATCGCCGGGAAGGAGCCCGAGCGGAGCGAGCATGGTCGGATGATCATGCCGGCTGTCGACATTGTCGAACGTATCCGGATTCGACTCGAGCGCGACGTAGCGGCCGTCCTTCACCGGCAGGGGCGATAGCCGCTTCAGGACGTCGTCCCACTCCGCAGAGCGTGGCAGGGAGAGCCGCTCCCGCCACGTCTGAGCCGTGCGCAAAGCGAACCGCCAGTACGACAGCTCGAAGGATGGATTCTGGCTCTTGGCCTGGTCGTAGATCTCCTGCGCGATCCACAGTGGCGGCCCGAGGACATATTCATTGCGTTTGGGATCGAGATGAACCATCGACGCGAGGCCATCGGCGGTCTCGAAGACCAGGTCGCGGTACCGGGCGAGAGTTTGAGGATCCTTGTCCGCGCGGTAGAGCAACTCCGCGAGATAGACGGGATGGGGCTGATTCCAGACGATGAGCGGATTGCCGCCCGGGCTCTCGCGTCCCTCGGGTCCGATCATCTTCGGCCATCGCGCGCCGCGCAGGCCACGACTCTTCGCGATGTCGCGCGCCACGGGAAGGCGGCGCACATACCAATCGAGGAGGTTGGCGAGGAGGTCGTCTCTTCCCCACAGCGAGAAGTGGGCGGCGTGCCACCACATCATCTCTGTATGGTGCTTGCCGTACCAGGTGCTCGCAGTGAGGCCGCTCTCCTGCGGCGGGAAGTCGCCGCCGATCTGGATCGCGGTGAGGTACTGCGAGAGCACCACGCGGCGTTCCAGCACCGCGGCCCTGGGGTCCTTGCTTCCGGTGAAGTCCACGGCCCCGCCGCGCCGCCAGAGCGAGGTCCAGTGGGCGGCGCTCGCGACGAGCGTCTCGTCGACGGTCGGCGCGGGAGTTTTCGAGAGGGCCTGGGCGAATCCAACCGTGAAGGCTAAGGAACGCCGATCGCCTCGGCCGTCGAGCCGATGGTGATGGGCCGAGACCTCGGAGAACCTGGCGACGCCTTCCCAGGAGACGGTGGTGAAATACCGTGTCTCATCGACTCTTCGTTCGAGTTCCACGCGGTTGGGACTTCGGGAGACGACCGTGGTCTGGTGCTTCTCCGGCCCGCTCCAGTCAAGGGCCGGCGTGTTCTTCACCTCGAGATCGTGCCCGCGTGGAAAGCCCAGCCTCACCCGCAGCCTTCCAGACGCGATGAGATCCGACTCGACGCGAACCGCGACCTGGTCGAGAGTGGGATGGCAGGCTGTGGTGACTTCAACCGAAACGCCGTCGATCATGAAGCGGCTGGTGATCACGCCGCGCCAGAGATCGAGCCTCTGCTCGGGCGCCTGGATGTCGCCTGGACCGAGGGGCTCCCTCGCATCCGTCTCGAACCAGAGTTGGCCAATCGGAACGTCGTGGGGATTGCGGCGCAGCCATAACCCGGCCGGGCTCGAACCGCTCGTGGGATAGCCGACGACCCGGCCATCGGCTTGAGTGAATGGGCGGTTGGCGTCGTCGAGCTTGTATCCCGTGGGGTTCGCTTCGGTATGCCACGCCCATCGGGCGAGGGTCTCCGTGGGTACGCCGTGCCGGTGATAGTGCGTGGCGAAAGTCTGGAGCCCGGTGACATCCGCGGTGAATGCGAAGCGACCATTGCCGACCGAAAGCGGCGAGTCGACATCAACCGTGCGGACCACCGGGTTGTGCCTGGTAACGAGCGCCTGACGGTCGATCGGCTGGGCGGTCGCAACCACCCCGGCGAGGCAAATCACAGCCGCAAGAGGGTGACGGGCGAATCGCCAGAACTGGTTAGTCTCCATTGGTTTAGGGCCTAGTGTACGCTTGCGAACTGCACAAAAAGCCCGAGGAATACATGATGAGAACTCCACGAGTGCTGTTCGCCGCCGTGACCGTGGGCCTGCTCTTTGCGAAGGGATCCGCCGCCGTCGCCCAGGGACAGGCGCCGCGCAACGACGTGACGACGCCGCTTCACGAGATGAAGCCCGACTACAAGGTTCCATACGGACCAACCACGCCCGAGGCGGTCGCCGAAGTGCTGAACCGCGTCTACGGTTTCGTGGATTCGAGCACGCCAACTGGATGGTTCGACGTAGCGACCGGCCAGGATGTCACTGGCCCGGAAGCTCCAGGTCGGGTTGAACCGAAACGCGGCGCCTTCCGGCTCATCAGTTATGAGTGGGGCGTCACGTACTCGGGCATGTTGCGTGCGGGAGAGGCGACGGGCGACCCCCGCTACGCGGCTTACGTGGCCTCGCGGCTCAAAGTCGTGGACGCGTGGGCGCGCCGGTATCAGGCGCAACATCTCTCAGGCGCGGAATCGAGGAGTCTCGGCGCGATCCGACAACTGCTTCGCCCGGCGGCTCTTGACGATTCGGGAGCCATGGCCGCGGCCATGATCAAGGCGACGCGCGCGAACCTCGTCCCCGATCTGCGCCCGTGGATCGACAACTACCTCACGTGGGTCGCCACGAAGGAGTTCCGGCTGACCGACGGAACGCTGGCCCGCAACCGCCCTCAGCCCAACACGCTCTGGCTCGACGATCTGTACATGGGCGTCCCCGCGCTTTCGCAGATGGGAGCGCTCACCGGAGACAAGAAGTACTTCGACGATTCGGTCAACCAGGTCAAGCAGTACGCCGCGCGCATGTTCAACAAGGACCTTGGCCTCTTCATGCACGGCTGGGTCCAGGGCATGGAACCTCATCCCCAGATTCACTGGGCTCGCGCCAACGGCTGGGCCATCATCGCGATGTCGGAACTGCTGGATGTCCTGCCCGCCGACCATCCCGGCCGGCCCGCGGTGCTCGAGATCTATCGCGCTCACGCCGCCGGTCTCGCGCGGGTGCAGGGCGGCATGGGCTTCTGGCACCAGCTCCTGAATCGCAACGACTCGTACCTCGAAACCTCGGCCACCGCGATGTTCACGTACGCGATCGCCCACGGCGTCAACCAGGGCTGGCTCGATCCGCTCGCCTATGGCCCGATGGCGCTTCTTGGCTGGCACGCGGTCTCGACGAAGGTGAACGCGCTCGGGCAGGTCGAAGGAACCTGCGTGGGTACGGGCATGGCGTTTGACCCCGCCTTCTACTACTACCGTCCCACTCACGTCTTCGCGGCCCACGGCTACGGGCCGACGTTGATGGCGGGCGGCGAGATCATCGACCTGATCAAGCGGCACCGCGTCGAGATCAACGACAGCTCGACCCAGTTCTATAAGAAGTAAGGAGGTGGTCGCTGAGCGAGGTCCGTTAAGGAATCCCGTCGAAGCGACCGCCGCTCGCTTTTGAGCCGCCGGTGGCTTCGACGGAATGGCGCTCGATGGACTCAGCCACCGGGCTTCGACGGAATGGCGCTCGATGGACTCAACCACCGGGATCGTCGTTACCCATCGGCCCGGCGCGCTTCCAGCTCGCGATAGCGGGCCGCGGCGTCCGCCCAGGCGGCCGTCCGTCGCTGCTCGAACCGTCGCGGCGAGATACCTTTCCGCAGGATCTCGCGGCCGCGTTCGAGCGACTCGATCTCTCCACAACCGATCGCCTGCACCAGCACGTTGCCGAGCGCCGTGGCCTCAACGGGACCGGCGAGGACCGGACGCGCGGCCGCATCGGCGGTGGCCTGGTTCAAGTAGTCATTCTGGGATCCGCCCCCAACGATGTGGATCCCCGGCACGGTCTCGCCTGTGAGGACCTCGACGGTTGAGAGCACCGAGGCGTAGCGGAGCGCGAGCGAATCCAGAATCACCTTCGCGAGGAGAACCGGGTCCGCGGGCGGTGTCTGGCCGGTCTCGACCATCGCGGTAGAAATCGCGCTGGCCATGTTCGGCGGGTTCAGGAAACGCGGATCGTCTGGAAAGACGAAGCCAGCAAAGCCCTCCATGGCCTCCACCCGAGCGAGCAGGACGGGAAGATCGAGGCCAATCCCCGCCTCGTCCCATTCGCGACGGCACCGCTCCAGGAGCCAGAGGCCCATGACATTCTTGAGCAGGCGCACGGTCCCAAACGCCCCACCTTCGTTGGTGAAATTGGCGCGGGCCGTTGCCGCATCCACGAGCGGCGTCTTTCGCTCCACACCCACGAGCGACCATGTGCCCGACGAGATGTAAGCCCAGCCCGGGTTGAGCGGCGTCCCGATCACCGCACTTCCCGTGTCGTGGGTGGCGGGCGCGACTACGCGCAGCCCTTCGGCGGGCTCGGGGAACTCCGGCAGGTTGAGTTCGGCCTGGAGTTCGGGGCGCAGGGTTCCAAGGTTGCTTCCCGCCGGGACGATCTCGGGAAGCAGGTCCGCGGGGATTCCGTGGCGCTCACACAACCCGGCGTTCCACTCCCCATCCTCAACGCCGACCAACTGTGTCGTCGACGCGTTCGTGTGTTCGCCGACGACCGATCCGCAGAGCATCTGGTGACACAGATCAGGAATCATCAGCAGTCGCACGGCCGCAGGTGGCAGGCCATCACGCAGGTGAGCGGCGAGTTGGTACAGAGTGTTGAAGGGCAGGAACTGAATGCCGGTGCGCGCGAAAATCTCCTCGCGTCCGATGCGGGCGCCGATCTCCTCCATCAAACCCTCGGTCCGGGCGTCGCGGTAACAGATGGGATCCTCGATCAACCGGTTCTCCGCATCGACAAGACCGTAGTCGACACCCCAGGAATCAACTCCCACCGACACCAGCGGCCCACCCATGGACTCGGCCACGGATGGCGAGCGCCGCAGACCCTCTTTGATGCCGCCAAGCAGGGCTCCAAAGTCCCAGCGCAGGTGGCCCGAGATCCGCCGCGGTTCGTAGTGAAAGCGATGCGCCTCGCGCAGCGTCAGTCCGCTCTCACCGATGCCTCCGACCATCACCCGGCCGCTGCCCGCGCCGAGGTCGATCGCGATGTGAAGCGGAGCGGATGCGGACAAGAGAGGTTCTTAGACGATCCCGGATCCGCCGCGTCCCGAAGCGGGCCGCTTCTGGGCCGCCCGTGCGCGATATCCGCTCGCGCGGTACGTGCCGACCGGATCGATCGCTCCACCCGCACGATGACGCGCCATGGCGAGGATCGGCTCCACGTCGGTCTGGAACGCGCGCTTCAACGTGCCGAGAGCCATGAGAGCGTCGTTCTTCTCCTGGTGCTCGGCGAGTTGCGCGCGATCCACGAGGTGAGCCTGGACATACGCGCGAACCACTTCGACCGCGGAGGTCATCAGCGACTCGATGGGATCGGTGACGTTGTGCGACTGATCGAGCATGTAGGCCGGGTCGAAGCCGGGCACGCCCTCGAGTTCGGCATCCACGAGTTCATTGAAGATGAGGAAAAGCTGGAAGGGCTTGATCGAGCCCGCGTCGAGGTCGTCATCGCCGTACTTCGAGTCATTGAAGTGGAAGCCGGCGAGTTTCCCGAACTGAATCAGGCGGGCCACGATCATCTCGATGTTGACGTTGGGCGCGTGATGTCCAAGGTCGACCAGCGAGAACGCCTTGTCCCCGAGTTCGCGGACACAGTAGTAACTCACACCCCAGTCGTTGATCACCGTCGAATAGAACGCGGGCTCGTAGAGCTTGTGCTCGATGAACATCCTGAAGTGGTCAGGCAGAGCCTGGTAGATCCGGCGCATGCTGTCGAGGTATCGGTCGAGCGTCTTCCGGGTGTGCATCTGTCCGGGGAAATTCCCTCCGTCCCCGATCCAGACCGTGTGCGAGCGGGCGCCGAGCTTCACGCCGAGGTCGATGCACTCGATGTTGTGCTCGACCGCCTGGGCGCGCACGACGGCATCGGTGTGGGTGAGGCTGCCGAACTTGTAGGAGTGGCGCTGATCAGCCTGATCCTGGAAGGTGTTCGAGTTCATCGAGTCGATGAAGAGTCCGCGGTCAGCCGCGAAGGAGCGCAGATCAGCCGGCTTCTCGGGCTTGTCCCATGGAATGTGAAGCGATATCCCGGGCGTCGAGCGGGTCAGCTTGAAGATAACCTCGCAGTCCTCCACCTTCTCGAAGATGTTGCGGGGCTCGCCGGGTCCGGGGAAGCGCGCGAATCGCGTTCCCCCGGTTCCAACCCCCCACGAAGGCACGGCAACGCGAAAAGCGGCGGCCACTCGGGTGAGGGTTTCGATGTTCACGCCGCGCCGGGCCAACTGCTGCCCGAGGTGTTCGTAGTCGCGTTCCAGCGTCGGGAGATCGGGCCGGTTGAAGGACGCGATGTTTTCGGAAACCAGTTCGAAGGTCATCGGTAAGGAGCGTACCGCATCCAATCGCGGGTCACCCCAACTGGCGATCCCTCTCCGGCCGAAGTGACTTCGGCCTGCGCTAGCCCCCTGGCGAGCCGCTAGACTGACGGAATCCATGTCTCTCACGCCGGGCACACGCCTCGGTTCCTATGAAGTCATCGTCGCGGTCGGGGCCGGCGGCATGGGCGAAGTCTTCCGCGCGCGGGATACGAAGCTCAATCGCGATGTCGCGATCAAGGTCCTTCCCTCTGCTATGGCGGGCGACGCAGACCGACTCGCCCGCTTCAAGCGCGAAGCCCAGGTCCTCGCCTCCCTCAACCACCCCAATATCGCGCACATCTACGGGTTTGAGACCGCGACCCTGGCGGATGGCGCGAGTGTTCACTTCCTGGCCATGGAGATGGTGGATGGCGAGGACCTCGCGGCGCGTCTGCGGCGTGGCGCGATCCCGGTAGACGAAGCGATGGCCATCGCGAAGCAGATCGCGGAGGGCCTTGAAGAGGCTCACGAGCACGGCATCGTCCATCGCGATCTCAAGCCCGCCAACGTCAAGGTGACGCCGGAAGGCAAGGTCAAGGTTCTCGACTTCGGTCTCGCCAAGGCCCTGGAAGCCACGAACGCAGCGGATGCGACCACGCAGGTCTCGCATTCGCCCACCCTGTCGCGCCACTCGACCGAGGCGGGCATGATCATGGGAACGGCCGCCTATATGTCGCCCGAGCAGGCGCGTGGGAAAACCGTCGACAAACGGGCCGACATCTGGTCCTTCGGCGTCGTGCTCTTCGAGATGCTTACCGGCCAGAGGCTCTTCGCGGGGGAAACCGTGAGCGATGTTCTGGCCGCGGTGCTCACTCGCGAGCCTGATTGGAGCGCACTGCCCGCGGGCACGCCCGAGTCCGGAAGGCGTCTGGTCCAGCGTTGCCTCGTGCGCGATCCGCGCCGCCGCCTCCGGGATCTCGGAGAAGCGCGTCTCGCCCTTGATGAGGGCACGAACCCTGAAGCGGTAGCCGCGCTTTCGAATAGTCGATCGGCCCCGTCCATGGCGAGCACCGACTCGACCGGTGTCACGAGTGGGCCGCGGGCCGGGGCCATCCGTTGGTTCCTCGCCGGCATGGCGATAGCGGGTTTGGCCGGCGCGACCCTCCTCGCGACTCGGCCTGCGCCGAACTCGCAATCCGATGCCCCTCTCCACGTGGCCGTGAACCTTCCCCCCAAGACACGCCTCGCGCTTGGACGAGGCTCTTCCGTGGCGCTGTCTCCGGACGGAGCCCGGCTCGCGTACACCGGTGTTTCCGAGGGCAAGTCGCGCCTCTATCTCCAGGCGCTCGACCGGTCGTCGCCCGAAGTCCTCACGGGAACCGACGGCGCATCCAATCCTTTCTTCTCTCCCGACGGACAGTGGATCGGCTTCTTCGCGGACGACAAACTGAAGAAGGTTTCTCTCAAGGGCGGGGCGCCGGTGGAGATTGCGAGCGCCCGCAATCCACGCGGCGAGGCGTGGGGACCCGATGACTCGATCTACGCGGTGCTCGACAACGCGACCGGAATCGCCCGGCTTTCCGCGCGCGACGGGTCCGGACAGCAACCCGCCACGACCCTGGCGCCCGGCGAAGCGAGCCATCGCTGGCCTTCGCTGTTCAGCAACGGCTCCGGCCTCCTGTACTCCATCTGGAACAACACCGGGTGGGATGGATCGAAGGTCATGGCGCGCCAGGCGGGGAGAGGCGAGGCCAGAGAAATCGTGGCGGCGGGAGGCGGCTATGCGCGCGTCCTGCTCGATTCGGCGCGTGCGCGCTCTTACATCATCTACGCAAGGTCCGAAGGGCTTCTGGTCGCGCCGTTCGACGAAGCGCGCGCGGAGATCACAGAGGCCGCGGTTCCGCTCGTGGAGGGCTTGGTGACCAATCTCTCCGGCGGCGCGCATTTCGCAGTCCCCCCCGCGGGAACCCTCGCCTACGCCCCCGGTTCGGATGCCGAGCCCGATCCAGCACCCGCGCAGGTAACTCCGCGCGGAACCGCCC
>CAZBTT010000097.1:3943-12382 GCA_964494295.1 uncultured Acidobacteriota bacterium | reverse complement strand
CGTGGTTGTCGAGCACCGGCCGGGCGGCGCGCCAGGGCTGTTCTGGCTCTCCGGCTTCCGCTCCGACATGGCGGGCGCCAAGGCCATGGCGCTCGATGAGTTCGGCGCGCGCGAAGGGCTCGCCGTCACCCGCTTCGATTATTCCGCGCATGGCCGCTCGGGTGGCGACTTTCACCTCGGCACCATTTCACGCTGGCTGGAGGAGGCGCTTTTGGGTCTGCGCGGCTTCGAATGGCGTTACCTCAGGAGTCGCGTCGACGGGAGCGTCCTCTCCGCCGACACCGGAGTGGCGGTCAACGACGTCGCGATCAGCGCAGACGGAAGCCTGATCGCATCGACGGGCCGTGACGGCTCGGTGAAGTTGTGGGATGGCCGGACGCTTGCGCCCTTGCGTGCGCTCGTCGGCCACACTGCGGCTGCCTGGGGCGTCGCTTTCTCGCACGATGGGAAACAGGTGGCGTCCGGCTCCAGCGACGGGACAGTTCGACTCTGGGACGCGGTCAAGGGCGTCGAGACTCACAAGCTCACCCCCACCGGGCGGGGCATCACCGCGGTGGCCTACAGCCCCGATGCCACTCGGCTCGCGACCACATCATGGGATCGTTCGAGCGAGCGTGGCGTGTGGGGCGTGGTCAAGATCTGGGATCCGAAAGACGGGCGGCTGGTTCATTCGATGGAGCATGGCGTGAAGCCCATCGTCACCGTCGCTTGGTCGCCCGACGGCACGCTTCTCGCCGGGGGGACCTGGGACGACGACGCCACGCTCTGGCGCACGAACGACTGGACGGTGGCGAAGAAGCTCCAGCCGGCCGAGAAGGAGCCTTACAAGGCGGTGCAGGGGATCGCCTTTTCGCCTGATGGATCGAAGCTCGTGGTTACCGCGAAGGACGGCGTGATCCGGGTATGGGACATCGCGGCGGGCGTTGTGCTCAACACTCTCGTCGGTCAGGCCGAGGGTCAGGCGCAGTGGATCAACGAGGCGGTGTTCCTCGACGGGCGCCGCCTGGCCTCGGTCTCGCAGGATGGAACCGTGCGCTTGTGGGACACGAAGACGGGGCGGGAAACCGCCACCTGGCACGGCCATACCAGTGGTGTGAGTGCGATCGCCCTCTCCCGCGACGGACGTCTGATCACGGGTTCGCTCGATGAGACGCTCAAGGCCTGGAATCCCGCCACTTCCAATTCGGTTTCAACCACCGAGAGCATGTACGGCATCGCGTTCGCCGCGGATGGCGGGCGTGTCGCTACCACCGGCTGGAAGGGCCTCATCAAGACCTTCGACACGCGGGACAATCGCGAGGCCATGAGTTTTGTCGGGCACGCTCAGTCCGGCGTGCGCATTGACTGGAGCCGCGATGGCAAGCACTTTGCGACGACCGGCAACGACAACAAGATCGTTTTGTGGGATGCGGCCTCAGGCGCGAAGAAGTCTGAACTCCTCGGCTCGGGCGGCGGCGAGCCCGTTGTCTTTCATCCTGACTCGGCCTTCGTCGGGGGAGAGGCCGCGAGCGGCGTGGCGAAGATCTGGCGCGTGCCCGAGGGCGCCGAGGAAGCGTCGCTCGCAAACGGCGACGGCGCAGTCAACATCTCGGATCTCGCGTGGAGCCCGGACGGCACGCTCCTCGCGGTGAGCACTTCCGACGGTCAGATCCGCCTCTGGGACTGGAAGGCGGGCACGATCCGCACTCGCCTCACACAGGCCCGCGGAGCGTTGATGCTCGCTTTCGATCCGTCGGGACGCACCCTCGCGGTGGGATCGAGCGACCGGACCATCACGTTTTGGAATGTGGCGAGCGGCGAACGCCTGCATACCCTGACGGGCCACGATGAGTCGATCCACAACCTCGCCTTCTCGCCCGACGGAAAGCGTCTCGCGAGCGTCGCGTCGGACCACACCACGCGAATCTGGGACCCGGCGAGCGGCGAACTCCTCCTCACCATTCCGTTTGCAGAGACGCCCTACAACCTCGCCTGGACACCGGACGGACAGCGCCTCGCCGTACTCCTGCTCGACCGTACCTTGCGGTGGATCGGGGCGAATTGGTCCCTTCGACACCCGGACGGAGCGCCGTCTGGTGGACAGGAGCCAATCTGACGTGCAGGCTCCTAGTTCGCCAGCACCTCGCGGGTGAGGTTGCGGTGGCCTGAGCCGGTCACGACCACGTTGTCCTCGACGCGAATGCCGCCATAAGGCGCGAGGGCATCGATGAGATCCCAGTTGAACGCGCCGCTGGTGGGACCCACGCGATGGGGCTCGAGAAGCATCTGCACGAAGTAGATTCCCGGCTCGATGGTGAACACATGGCCGATCTCCATCACGCGCGTGTTGCGCAGGTAGGGATGGGCCTCGGGCGGAGGCAGGACGCCGCCTTCGCGCGCCTTCTGACGGCCACCAATGTCGTGGACCTGGATGCCGAGGTGGTGCCCCACGCCGTGCGGGAAGAAGACGGAGGTGTAGTGCTTCGAGACAGCCTCGTCGATCGAGCACTTCAAGACGCCATGCTGGATGAGGAGCAGGCCGATCTCGCGGTGCGCCGCGAGGTGGATCTCGACATAGGACGTTCCCGCCTTGGTCATCGCGCACAGGCGCAGCTGCAGGGCATCGAGATCGTTCACGAGGCTCGCGAACTTCGCGTCGGCCGAGGGCGCCACACTCGTCCGCGTGATGTCGCAGCCGTAACCGAGGTGCGAGGCTCCGGCGTCGAGCAGCAAGGCGCGGCCAGATCCGGTGGAGCGCTTGGCGTGGTAGTGAAGGATGGCGGCCTTCTCGTCGAGGCAGACGATGGTCGGATAAGGAAGGAGGTCTTCGCTCGCGCCGGCCCCGCGAAGAAAGGCGTGATGGATCCCGAGTTCGCTCTCGCCCTTCAAGAACGCCTCTTTGGCCGCGAGGTGTCCGCTGGCTCCGGCCACGGAGGCGCGACTCAGGCATTCGACCTCGTACGCGGTCTTGGTGGCGCGATCCCAGTCGAGACGCTTCACGACGTCCGTGGGATTGACCGCGAAGCCGGCGGCCGTGGCTCTCGCCTCGTCATCACCCACGAACACCGCCCGGCCGACCGGTCCGATCTTCGCCATGACGCCGTCCGCGCTGTCCGCCTCGTCAAGCTCGAACTCGCCTGTCCAGAAGTCCTGGGCGAAAGGCGCGCGCTCGTACCAGTAGTCTTTCGGAGCCCAGCGGATGAGACGCGGCTTCACCCCCGGCTTGACCACGATCGCGTGATGCGGTCCCTTGAGCGGCGCCATTGCCGCGAAGTGCGGGTTCGACCGGAACGGGGGTTCCATGTCGTCGGCGTAGTAGACCATCTGCGATCCCGCGCCGAACACCAGGGTGTCGTACTTCGTTTCGGAGAGCGTTCGGGCCGCGGAGTCGGTCACTTTCGCCACGTGGTCGCGGAAGAGCTGGGAGAGATCCATGGCTTGACGCTAGAGGGTCGGAGCGGCCCTCGTCAAACGTCGCCCTGGGAGTTGAAGAACCCCTCGGCGCATGGAAGACTCCCCCCAATGAGCAGCTACGACATCATCGTGGTCGGGGCAGGGACCGCCGGTTTGCCCTGCGCGATCTTCGGAGCCCGGGCGGGCGCGCGCGTTCTGCTGCTCGAGAAGGAGCCGGAGATCGGAGGCACGCTCCACGTCTCGGGCGGCCATCTGTCCGCGGCGGGAACGAAGCGTCAGAAAGAACGCGGGATCGAAGACTTCTCGGACGATCACTACGACGACATCATGCGCATCTCCAGGGGGAGCGTGCGGAAGGATCTGGTGCAGCTGGCGCTGTCCCAATCGGCCTGGCTCATCGACTGGCTGCAGGACGAGGGCTTCGAGTTCGCGCCCGAGACGCCGCGCATCGTGCATGGTCACGAGCCCTACTCGGTGGCCCGGACGTACTACGGCGTAGATGAAGCGCGTTCCGTCCTCAAGGTTCTGGACCGTCTGATCAAACCTCTCGTCGCTTCGGGCGCCGTAACGCTGGCGCTCGGCGCGCGCGTCAAGGGCCTGCTGACCGATGAGGGCCGCGTGGTGGGCGTCCAGTACGTGAAGGACGGGGCGGTGCAGCGCGCTCTGGCGGACAAGGGGGTTGTTCTCGCCACCGGAGGTTTCGCCGCGTCGCCGGATCTGTTCAAGGAGATCGAAGGCTTTCCGCTCGTCTCCGCGGCCCGTGACCACGCCACGGGGGACGGCCTCGTGATGGCCCGGGGCCTCGGCGCCTACATCGCCGGCCGGCAGACCTTCCTGCCGACCTTCGGCGGCCTGCCCCATCCCGACGACCCGCACAAGGTGATCTGGAAGGACCGGCCGCTTCTCATCGCCAGCGAACGGCCGCCCTACGAGATCTACGTCGACCGTTTCGGGAAACGCTGGGTCGCCGAGGACGAGGAGAGCATCGACGCGAAGGAGCGCGCGCTGATGAGGGCCGACGGTCTCACCTTCTTCACCGTGTTCGATGATCACGCGGTGGAGATGTCGACGAACATCGTGGTGGGCTGGTCGAAGGACGACCTTCGCGCGCAGGCCGGGAAGCGTGAAGGGATCCACGTCGCGGACACGATCTTTGACCTCGCCGCCCTGGCGGGAATCGACAGCTTCGGTCTCGAACGGACGGTCGAGCTCTACAACAGCTACGTCGAGAAAGGCCTCGATCCGGACTTCGGCCGGAAGTTCCTGCCCGCCCCCATCGTGAAGCCGCCCTTCTACGCAATGAGGAACCACGGGATCTCGCTCGTCACCTTCTCGGGAGTCGACGTCGATACGCTGCTGCGGGTGAGGCGGGAGGACGGGAGCACGATCGATGGCCTGTTCGCCGCGGGGGAGATCCTGGGCGCAGGCGCGACCTGCGGCAACTCCTTCTGCGGCGGCATGGTGATGGGCCCTGCGCTCATTTTCGGCAAGCTGCTCGGAGAGCGGCTCGCTGGAAAGCCCGACCCGCTCGAGGGCGATACCGCCGAGGTGGTCAGGCCGCGCTAGCAGAGAGCCGTTTGACTCGGGCCGGGACTTCCTGCGAATCTCATCCCACTGCGGTTTGGTCCGCGTTCAACAGTTTGTGAGGGAGATTTGCGAATGAACAGACGAGATTTCAACAAAGCCATGGGTGCGGTCGCCATCAGCCTCGCGGCGGGCGCGCGAGCGCTGGCCGACGACACGAAGAAGGACGCCAAGAAGGCCGAGGACAAGGCCGCCAAGCACATCTGCAAGGGCAGAAACGAGTGCAAGGGCCAAGGCGGCTGCAAGACCGAGGCGAACGGCTGCGCCGGCAAGAACGAGTGCAAGGGCAAGGGCGGCTGCGCCACCTCGGCCCACCACGAGTGTCGTGGCAAGAACGAGTGCAAAGGTCAGGGCGGTTGCGGCACCAAGGAAGCCGGCTGTCAGGGGAAGAACGACTGCAAGGGCAAAGGCGGATGCGCCGTGCCCGTGAAGCACGAGATCAAGCCGAAGGCCGACGCGAAGAAGTAGCGGCTACCGTTTCTTCGTCGGCTTTACCTCGGCGGGCTTCGTGGTGATCTTCACGGAGCCCGCCTTTTCTCTTGCCCGCAGGACCGCCATGACGTCGGACATCCGCAGCGGTGTGAACTCGCCGGAGAGGAAATCGCGGATCTGAAGAGCGGTCATCTTCTTCCCGATGAGAAGGCCGAGTTCGGCGTTGAACTCGTCGGGCAGGCTCGGGCCGGTGGTGGGCCCCCGACCACCGCCGCCGCCAAAACCAGGCCGCGTCCCGGGGGGAGGCGGAACGGGCTCGACGAGGAGCGTCGCGGCCTCGCGTTCCTCGGCCGAGATCACGGGCTCGACCGCGGGTGTTCCGCGCTGCGCAGCCTGCAGCTGATACGCCGCCTTCGTCTCGAGCAGGAGGGACCCGGCGCGCTGATCGATAAGCGGCTCGAACGCCATGGTCTTCTTCTTCCCGTCATCGACGTTCGTCCACAACACGCTGGCCGAACGCACCACGGCCTTCTCGATGCCGGCCTGATGCTGGAGGGCGTTCTTCGCTTCTTTGTAAGCGAGTGTGAGTGCCGCCGGATCCGCGGCGTCCGCCATGTAGCCGAGCCCCTTGATGTGCGACTCGCCCATGCGGGAGAGGCCGCGGCCGAGGTTTTCGGCGAGAACGCGGGCGGCCATCGCCTCCGTACCTGAGGCGAGAACGGCGAGCGATCCAAGGCCGACCGTGGCGGCGCGCTTGTACTGAGTGGAATCCTGCTTGTCGGGTGTGTCCTCCGACGAGTGGTACCACATGTCCGGCCAGGTGATGAACATGACCGCGGGGATGCCGTGCTGCATGTAAGTCACGTGATCGGACGAGCCGTAGTGTTTGTCGATCTTGATGTAGAAGGCGTCTTTGCTTCCGCGCGGCGACTCGACGGGCTGGGTGGGCGCGTAACCCGTGATGTTCCGGCGGAAGCGGACGCGCTCTCGCGAGATGTCCGCGACGTACTCCATCATGCTCTGCGCGACGTCGTTGAGGTACGACGGGAAGGTGTCGGGCGTGCGCTGGAGGATCCAGAAGCTTCGGCTGTCCGCGACCCGGATGCCCTCCATGTCGAAGTTGAGTGTGCCGATGATCGCGGCCTTCTTTTCGGGATGGGCGTTCAAGTACGCGTTCGTGCCGACGATTTCGGGAACCCAGAGGAAGTTGATGGTGCGCTTCGGGCGGGGGAGTTTCCCCTCCTTGATGAGCTTGATGTAGGCGCGGCCGATCTCGAGGGTGAGCGCGCAGCCGGAGTTGTCGTCGTTGGCGCCCTGCTTGATGACACCCTCATAGAGATGAGCCGCGATCGCCACTTCCTGCGTCGTGCTCCCGTCGCCCGGGATCTCGGCCCGAACGTACTCGGACTTCACCATCACTTCGCTGCTCTTCACCATCGAGCGGATCGTGATCTTCTCGCCGCGGGTGATGAGGGCGGCGAGGTTGTGGCGGACCTCGGGAGTGACGTGCCACGCGACGTGGCCGGGATCGACATTCACCGTCTGGGAGACGATCTGGGTGGGGTAGTCGACCTGGCGCTGGTAGCCGATCGCGCTGATTCCGAGCACGCCGATGGCTCCGCGCTGCTTCGCCTGCTGGTAGGTAGCACTCGTCGAGCCCGAGGAGAGGACGAACTTGCCGGTCACGTCCTTGCCCTCGAAGTCCTGTGCGCGTCCCGGTCCTACGTCGACGAGTTCGGCGGTCATGTCGCCATTCGCGCTGAGGGAGGCGAGCGAGAGGGCGACGTCATGAATGTCGAAGAGCTTCACGAGCTTCGGCGTCGTCATCCACAACTCGCCCTCGGTGGGCTGCCAGGCCTTCTGCGGCGTGCCGTAAGTCTCGATGGTGACGTTGCTGTAGCCATACTCCTTCGCGAACTCCGCCATCACCCGGCTCTCGCGATACGGAGCGTTGTACTCCGAAGGCGGCCGCACGCGCTGGTAGGGCACGAGTTCGAGAACGTGATGCATCGCCCGCTCGCCCGACACCTCGTTGATGATCGAAGTCATCTCGGTCTGCGAAAGAAGCGTCCGATCCTCACGCTCCTGAGCCCTTGCGATGAAGGCGAAGGGCAGGAGGGCGAAGGCGAGCACGGCAAGTCGGCGAGGAGTGAAGGTCATGGGAGTGCCGAGAAACATAGCACCGCGTATGCCGGCCCGTGGTCTCTCACTACCAAGGGAGTTGGACCTCTCGTCATTGCGAGGAACTCACTGAACGAGGGTGACGAAGCAACCCCGCCTTCCAACTATCAGCTGACCCCGTCGCTCACTTCACCTGCTCGTACTCCTCCGGCGAGTTCACGTTCACGAAGTGCGCGTCGTCGCCGTCGATCGTGTGCACCCTCAGGCTCGCAAGCGACGAGGTCAGTTTGAGCCGGCCATCGAGAAGGGCGCGGCGGACGGCCTCGAGCGTCGGCTCAGTTCGAAAGGCCGCGCACAGGGGCTCGATGCCGCGGCTCGTTCGGGCCATAGCCACCTCCGCCACTTCGAGTTCCCGCAGAAGCTGTTCCAGGAGCGAGGGCGGGATGAGGGGCAGGTCGACGCCGAGCCACACGATCTGCTCGCGTTCGTCGATCGAGGCTGAGAGCAGGGCCGAGTACAAACCGCCCAGCGGGCCCACGCCGCAGACCGCGTCGATGACCAGCGGGGCGCCGAGGTCTTCATAGCGGCTTTCGGGGCCGCACAGGATGGCGACGTCCGGGGTTACTTCCCTGAGGATGCCGAGGGCGTGGGTGAGGATGGTGGATCCGCGATACGGCAACAGCGCCTTGTCGCGGCCCATGCGGGAGCTGCGGCCGCCGGCGACGATGAAGCCGCGCGGAGGCAGGTCCCTCACTCCCAGCGGAGCGCTTCGACTGGGTCCAGCGCCGCTGCTCTCTTCGCTGGCCACACTCCGAAGCCTAAGCCGACGCCGATCGAGGTGGCGAGGCCCGCGACCACTGCCCACATGGGTATTTCTGTCGGCAGTTCCGGAATCAGGGCGCGCAGAAG
>CAZBTT010000097.1:0-3933 GCA_964494295.1 uncultured Acidobacteriota bacterium | reverse complement strand
GGAGGAGCCAGCTCACGCGGGTGGGGAGAATAAATCCCAGCTTTCCTCCCAGGAAGGTCGGGGGCACCGCCTCGAAGAGGAACTGGCGCACGATGTCGCCCTTGCGCGCGCCGGGGGCCTTCCGTACGCCGATTTCCTGGGTGCGTTCGGTGACGCTCACCAGCATGATGTTCATGACGCCGATGCCGCCCACCATCAGGCCCACCGACGAGATCGCGATCGCCACCATGCCGACGCCTGCGGTGATGTCGTCGAACTGTTCGATGATGCGGTCGGCGGTGGAGAGATCGAAATTCGACTCGGCGTTGGCGCGCAGCTTTCGCTGACGGCGCAACACTTCTTCGACCTGATCGAGGGCCGGCTTCACCATGCCCGACTTCGCCCTGATGATCAGCATCAGCCATTCGCTGGTGCGCGGCGCGATTTTCCGGGCGGTTCGGTACGGGATCAGGGCCTGGCCGTTCTGGTCGTCTTCGCCCATGAAGCCGCCCGACTTCTTCTTCTCGAGCACGCCGATGACCTTGAAGGGCTGCCCCGCGAGTTCGACCTCGGACCCCAGGGCCGTGCGGTTCAGGAAGAGCGCTTCGGCGATGCTGGAACCGATCACGATGACGTTGCGCCGCGCGAGGTCGTCTTCGCGGCTGAAGAAGCGGCCTTCGCGCAGCTCGAGCGTCACCACTTCGGGATAGTTGGCGCTCACGCCTTCGATCTGCGGGCCGCGGAACTTCTCGCCCTTGAAGTGGATCGAGTTGTCGCCGGGAATCCAGAGGCCGGCCGAGTTCGCCACATCCTCGACCAGGGGCGCGCTTGCTACCAGCGCCACCCCGTCCTCAGGCCGCAGCGGTTTGCGCCGGAACTCCGCGCGGTCGCGGGGGCCGAGGCGCGGCCCGGTCGAGAGGTGGAAGGCGAAGATGTTGTTGGTGCCGTACTCCTCGATCGACTGCACGATGTTCTTCCGCATCCCGGTCAACACGGAAGAGATGACGATGACCACGCTCACGCCGATGACCACGCCGACCACGGTCAGGAAGCTGCGGAGCTTGTGCGCGCGCACGTTCTCGAGCGCCATGCGCAGCGCTTCCGCGGTGACGAACGAGCGATTGCGGGGGCGGGTCATGACCTACGCCGTCCTCGTGAGGGCGATGACCGGGTCGAGCCGGGACGCCCGCCACGCCGGGTAGATGCCGGCGATGAGACCCACGACGCTGGAGACGAAGAGGGAGAGGAGGATGTAGCCGCTCGTGATGGTCATGGGAATGGGCGTCGCCGCCCGGACCACGCCCGAGAGTCCGGCCGCGAGAAGCAGACCGAGTACGCCGCCGATCGCGCAGAGCACCGCGGACTCGATCATGAACTGGATCAGGATCTGCTTCCGCCTTGCTCCTAACGCTTTGCGCAGACCGATCTCGAACGTGCGCTCATTCACGCTCACCAGCATGATGTTCATGACCACGATCCCGCCCACCACGAGGGAAATCAGGGTGATGGGCGTGACCACCATGGCGATGGCGCCGGTGAACTGATCCACTTCTCCTTTCACCTCGCCGACGTTCACGAGACCGAAGTTGTCCTCGGTGTTGCCTCGGAGTTTGCGTCGGGTCCGAAGCGCCACCCGCGCGTCGTCGATCGCCGCATCGAACCGTGCCTCGTTGGGAGCGAGGCCGTGGAGTTGCAGCTGCGGCCGGTGGCCGTACATTCGCTGGAAGGTGCTGATCGGAATGTAGACGTGATTGTCGAGCGACTGCCCGAACATCGAACCGCGCCGCGCCTCCACACCCACCACGCGGAAGTCCAGACCGCGGATCTTCAGGGTCTTGCCCAGGACGGCTTCGCCCACGAAAAACTTGTCGCGGACATCCATGCCCAGGACGACCACGGCCATCGGATTCTCGACTTCGTGGGGGAGGATGAACCGGCCCTCCTCCATCGTCTTGTCTTCGATGAGGCCCATGTTCGCGGTGACTCCGGAAATCTGCGTCCCGAGAAGCTCCACGTTGCCCTTCTTGAGGTCCTGCCGGGTGTTGGCCTGGGCGCCCACCTCGGCGCAGTTCTCGCAATGACCCTCGACCCAGTCGACATCGAGCCAGTCGATCCGCTTGTTGCGACGATCCATCTTCTCCCACTGCGCTTCCGTGAGGTTGTTTCCGGCGGTCCGCGCCACCATGAAGTGGTTGACTCCAAGGACTTTGGAGACGCGCTCGACCACGTAGGAATTGAGTCCCGAGATGCTGGCGCCGACCACCACCACCGACGCGACGCCGATGATGATGCCGATCAGGGTCAGGAACGAGCGTAGTTTGTGGGCGAGGATCGACGAAAGTGCGATCCGGAAGGCCTCGAGGTTGGAGGAGGAAAACATGGAGCCCGTTCCTAGCGAATACGAGGGCGCTAGCCCTTTGGTTCCAGGCGATTCTGCCGCCCTTTCCCAGCGAGCCTCAAACCGCTCAATCCCGGCGCTTGAAACTCCACTCCACCTCGAACTCCGAGGCCACGTCGCCCGCCGCGTTTTTGCCGATCGAGCGCGCCACGAACGTCGCGGGTTCGCCGGTCTGCGCAGCCCGTTCGATGGTCTCCGCCATCTCTCCGATATCGCGGAACGTGAACTGCGACGCGCCGGAGATTTTCTTCGTGAAACGGCCGCTGACCCTCGTCACGAGCATCGAAACCTTCGCCTCGTTCCCGCGGACGAGGACCATCGCGGGGGCGCCGGTGGACATCTCCGCGGCCATGGCCTGGGCCGCGAAGTACGTGGAGCGAAACGGATTCTGGGTGCGCCAGCCGCCTCGGAGGATGACCGTGCAGCCGCCTTCGTCGAGGGAACGCAGACGCAGACCCGCGAAGGCCGCGAGGGGGAGTTCTTTCCAGAGGTAGAGCCAGAAGCCGGTGGGAGAGAGGACCTGGCGGCGGACCTTGTCGGCCCGTTCGTTGAATAGGACGTTTGCCATGAAGGGCGCATCCTAACGCCGGACTTCGGGCCACGGGCTCCTCGCACGCGGCTAAGATTCCGGCACTTCACCCCAAGCCCTCCCAATGCTGGTCTCCTGCCCTTCGTGCGGTAAGCGGATCTCCGATCGGGCCCCGCTCTGCCCGTTCTGCCGAGTCGGCCTCGCCGATGTGGTGTCGTCGTCGGGCGCGAAGGTTGATTCGGCCGTCGCATCGGCCCTCGTTTCCGGCGGTGCCGCGGCATCCCTCGCAGCCCCTCTCGTCTCGGCGTCGGCGCGTGCCTCGGCTCCTCCTGCCGTTACCCCGCTCGATGTCCCGGCCGCACTCCCGGCCTTCGAGCGCGGCGACTTCATCGGTGACCGGCTGCAGGTGATCGAAAAACTGGGCGAGGGAGGCTTCGGCATCGTCTACCTCGCCCGCACGCTGGACGGCAACGAGGTGGTCGCGGTCAAGACGCTCCGCGCCGAACTCCTCCGCGACGCGGCGACGCGCGCGATGTTCGAGAAGGAGGCGCGGATCTGGATCGACCTTGGCGCGCATCCGAACCTCGTGCGCGCGAAGTGGGTCAGCGAGATCGGTGGCCGCCTCTACATCGGCATGGAGTACGTGAAGGCGGGCGCCGGCCGTCCGAACGATCTCGAAGGTCACCTCGCGAAGGGTCCGATCGAAATCGGACAGGCGCTGTTGTGGGCGATTCAGTTCTGCCGCGGCATGGAGTACGCGATGTCGAAAGGCGTCCGCTGCCATCGCGACATCAAGCCCGCGAACATCCTGATCGGCGGCGACTCCGTGGTGAAGATCTCCGACTTCGGCATCGCGGGCCTGGCTCTGGTTCCGGAGACGCCGGTTGAGGGTGCGGGTACGACCGGCTCTTCCGCGCCGGCGAACCCGACAAAGACCGCCGTCGGCACGGTCTTCGGAACACCCACCCCCATGCCACCCGAACAATTCGTCGATGCCGAGTCGTGCCGCGAACGAAGCGACTACAAC
>CAZBTT010000096.1:0-12398 GCA_964494295.1 uncultured Acidobacteriota bacterium | reverse complement strand
GTCATCGGCAACCCGGGCCGGGGGATCCTGACCCAGCCCTTCGCGGGCCTGCCGGTCCTGCCCGATTTCGAGCGCACCTACGACGGGTTCACCATCGAGATGACGCGGCGCCTGGCGAACAAATGGTCGGCGAGCGGCAGCTACACCCTGTCTCGCCTCTACGGCAATTACGAAGGCCTCGGCGACTCCGACGAGCAGGTGCTCGGCGGCGGGACACCGAACGCGGGCCGGTATTGCACGACGCTCGAAAGCTGTTACAACGGCAAGGGCGAAGTCGACAAGGGAATCCTCACCCTGGATCGTCCTCATCAGTTCAAGCTGAGCGGCTCCTACTCGCTCGATGCCGGTCTGACCCTGGGCGCCTTCTTCAGGGCCTCGAGCGGAACCGTCATCACGCCCCAGCTTGGCGTCAACGCCGCGCCCATCACCCATCCCGAGGGCCGCGGCAGCCGCGGCCGGACGCCCTTCTTCACTCAGACCGACTTCTTCCTCCAGTACGGAGTCAAGGTCGGGAAAGAGATGAGGGTCACCGCGTCGGCGAACATCTCCAACGTCTTCGATCAGGACACCAACCGTAGCGTTTTTCCGGGAATCCTGCTCGGCTCCGCCGCTACCACACCGGTGCCGGTCGCTACTTACTTCGCTCCGGGCGGATACAACTATCAGGCGGTCATCGCGGCCGTCCCCGCGGCGAACAAGGATCCACGGTTCATGAAGGACCAGCTCTTCCAGGCGCCGCGTGCGCTGCGCCTCGGCCTGACCCTGGACTTCTGAGAAAGGCCGCGAAGGGTCGGTCCGGTTTCCAGCTAAGCGGGCCTTGGAAAGACGGGAAGTCCCGTGACCTTGGCCTATCATCACGCGGATCGTGCGCAGCGAAGCCAGGCCAGACGGACACCATCGCGCCGTGGCCGGCGTTCTCTTCGTCGTCTTTCTCGCGGCCGCCTTCCTCGCCACGCAGCCCTTGAGCGTCGATTGGAACACGCGGCTGCCCAACAACGCCGATGGCCTGGTCTTCGCGTGGACCCTGAAACAGATGTGCGGTGGACTCGCGCGGCCCCTCGATCCGTTCCGGGGAAACATCTTCTACCCCGACGAGGCCTCGCTCCTCTACACCGAGCCTCTCCTCGGGCTCGCGATCCAGGTGGCGCCGCTGTGCGCGCTCGATCTCGATCACGTCACGCTTTACAGCCTGACCTACATTCTCGTCCTCGCGTTATGCGCGCTTGGGGCCTTTCTCCTGGCCCGGGAGATCACGCTCAGCGCTCCCGCCGCGCTGGTCGGGGCGGTGGTCTTCGCCTTCACGACCGCCAACTACGACTCCGCGGCCCGTATCCAGATCGTGGCGAACTACGCCACGCCCTTCTGCCTTCTCTACATCATCCGGTTCTGCCGCCACGGCCGGTGGAAGGATGCGCTTCTGATGGGCGGAGCCTTCGCCCTGCAGGCCCTCACCTGCACCTACTTCGAGATCTTTCTGGCCATCCTCCTGATCCTCTCGGTCCCCTTGTGGATCGGGCTCGCCGGCGGGATGAGGGCCGCCCGTGATCGTCTTCCGCGCGCCGCGGCCGCAGCGCTTCTGGCGGCGGTGCTGGTTCTGCCCGTCAACCTGGCGCAGCGCCTCCATCTGGATCCGGTCCTCGCGACCCGGCCGCAGGCTCAGCAGATCACCCTCTCCTTCTTCACCGACGTGCTCCCGACAAACCTGATCTACGGAGACGTTCTCGGCCGCGCCCGCCTCGCCTACGACGCGCTCTACTTTCCGGGCCTGCTCCCGATCGCTCTCGCCCTTCTGTTCGTGTTCATGACGCTGCGGGGGAAAGGTGATGGCACTTTGAATGAGGCGGGTCTCAAGCCTCTCGTCTTCATCGGCGTGACCGCTTTCGTCTTCGCCTTCGGCACGGTCATCGAAACACGGTGGGGAGAGATACCCGGCCCGCTCTCGCTTTTCACCGCCGTGCCGGGTCTTGGGCAGGCGAGAGTCCCTTCGCGTTTCCTGATGTTCTCGCGGCTGGCTGTCGCGGTGGTGGCCGCGGCCGGGGCGCTCATGATCCTGCGACGGTTCGCGCGCGGGCAGTGGGTCGCCGCGTCACTCATCGCCGCAGGCTGTTTCGTGGAACACTGGTCCGTGCCCCTTGACACCTGGGTGGCGCCGACCCGAGACCAGTTGCCTCAGGTGTACCGCTGGATCGAAGAGTCGAAGCCGTCTCTCGGCCCGATCCTCGAGTTCCCTCCCTCTCTTCAGCGTCTGCGACGGGAAGAGGCGACATGGCTGCACACTGCGGCGATCCATGGCCTCCCCATGGCGAACGGCTTTTCGAGCTTCCGGCCCGCCTGGCATGAGTTCGTGATGGAGGCGGCACTTCGCTGGCCGGACGACCGCCTCATGACCATCCTCGAAGAGATGGGCGTGCGCGCGATCATCGTGCATCCTCGTCCGCGGGGAATCGCCGAAGTGGATGACGCGGTGAAACAACTGCTCGACTACGCGGCCGCTCACCCCGAGCGACTGCGCCTGTTGAGATCCTTCGAAGACAAGCCTCGGCTCGAGGGACTCTGGGCGCGGCTCGGGGAAGAAAGCGTTTTCGAGGTCCAACCCGCGATGGTTTCAGGGGGCGTGCCGCCGCTGTCTCCCCCGGTCTCGCGGACGGGCTGGACATGCCGCAGCACCGAACCCGCCTGTGAACGAACCCTCGATGGCGATCCGCGCACGCTGCTGCTGGGCCGCGAAGCTCAGGGCGCCGGCCAGTTCCTCAAGATCATGTTTCCGGAGCCCACGCGCATCGGCGCGGTCTCGATCGGTCTTGGCCGAACCCCCGAGTACTTCCCTCGAGAGCCCGTCATCCGAGTTCTCCGCGACGGGGCGTGGGAAGTGATCGAAGCCGAGCTTGACGTACGGGCGATGCTCTCGGAAATGAAACGGGGCTCGACGAATCCCGCCATGGTGTGGAGATTCTCCGAGGGTGTGGTTTCAGGGTTCGAGATAAGGACCCGGGGCGGCGGCCACGAATTTCGTCCGCTCGGCATCCCGGAAGTCAACGCCCACTAGCTAGCGTCTCACCCGCGTGTCGAACCACTCCGCGATGAGTTCACCCACCTTCGCGTGGCCGAAGTCGTTGAAGTGGATGTCGCGCTTCAGGTAGAGCCGCCGATTCGATGAGCCGGCCTGCTTTCGAAGCAGGGGAAGCAGATCGAGATAGGGGATTCTTCGGTCCCGGCAGAACTCCTGAAGCCAGGCCTGGGGCAGCGCGGTATCGAAGTTGTGCTTCGACGGTTCGAGCGCATACACCTGAGCCGAGGTGGGCAGGGCGACCACGGCGAGCCGCATTCCGCGCGCGGTCGTCAACTCTTCAATTCTCGACAAGGACGCGAACACCGCGTCCCTCGCTTCAAGGGCGACCTTTGGAGCAGGCACACTCGACCAGAACGCCGGCTGAAGAAAACTCCGGTTCGGCCGGAAGATCACGCACAGATCTTCGAGGTCGACGAGCGGCGCCAGCCGGCGGAAGGCCGCGGAGGAATTCGCCAGGCGACGCCAGAGCGGAGCGGGGCACGGAAGGGGAATGCGGTCGTCCGGCGCGAGGAACTCCGCGGGCACCCGCGCCTCCAGGGTCGCGGGATTGAGCACCGCGGTGCCGTTCACAATGGTCTCGCGATCGAGGCCGAGCCACGTGTCCCGGAAATCGTTGCCCATGTAGCTCACGACCACGACATACGACGGACCGAACTGCACCGCCATCTCACGCAGGAGAAGCTCTTCATCGACGAGGCCGTAGCCCCCGACCCCGAAATTGAGCGCCTCGACCTTCCCGGAAAGACGCGACTCGAAGACGCCCACGAAAGTGTGTGCCCAGTCGGTCGCCCATGACCCGAATGTGAACGAGTCGCCGAAAAAGGCCACCCGCGGTTTGGCGGGGTCGCCCGTAAGCGGCGTCTCTCGCCAATGCATGCCGTGGGAGTTCGTCCGGATCCTGATCTTCGTGTTCGCCACGCGCGTCTCGATGTCGAGATTCGGGCGCAACCGATACGAACCGGTGCCCGCGGGGTTCTCCTGGAGCAACGCCAGTTCCTGAGGCGCTGCAGGAGGCCGTCCCGCCACCCTCCAGTCGTCGATGCGGATTCCAGCCTCGAGGATGAGCAGGCAGGCGAGTGTGGTCAGGACGCCCAGGAGCAGACCCAGGCGAACTCCCCGGCTCATGCCGGGAGACGGCCCGGGCGCTTCTTCTTCAGCCGGTAGGCGATCGCCCCTCCCACGACGCCGAAGCCGTAGGTGACGCTTCTGCGGAAATTGATCGAAGAGGCCTCCTCGAAGTATTTCGCGGGGCACGAGATCTCGCCGATGCGCAGTCCCGCGCCGAGCGCCTGATTGAGGATCTGGTTATCGAACACGAAGTCGTCGGAGTTTTCCTCCCAGGGGATCGTCTGCAGGGCGCGACGCGAGAAGGCCCGAAAGCCCGTGTGGTACTCCGACAGCTTCGCTCCCGTGGCCACGTTCTGCGCGAGGGTGAGGAAGCGATTCGCGATGTACTTGTACACCGGCATGCCCCCCCGGATGGCCCCGCCGCCGAGGATGCGCGACCCGAGAGCGATGTCGTATTCATCCGAGGCCACGAGCCACGCGAGCGCCGGCACGAGGCGCGGCGAATACTGGTAGTCGGGATGAAGCATGACCACCACCTCGGCGCCCTTTTCGAGGGCCAGCTTGTAGCAGGTCTTCTGGTTCCCGCCGTAGCCGCGGTTCTCGGGATGACGGACGCAGGTGACGCCCAGGGCTCGGGCGACCTCGGCGGTTTCATCGGAACTCGCGTCGTCCACCAGCACGAACTCGTCCACAATGCCGGTGGGGACTTCGTTGATCGTCCGGGTCAGCGTCTTCGCCGCGTTGTACGCCGGAAGCACGACCACGAGTCTCTTTTCAAAAAGCATCCCCAATTATCGCTTCCGCTCAGGGCGTGGGCGAACTACAGCCGAAAACCGGGGCCGGACGGCGACAGTCCATGGGCCCGCAGAGCGGGAGCCAGCGGGCTTCGGTTGAGCGGCATGGCCTGAGTTTCGTGGCCGATGATTCGAAGCGCGCGCCGGCGCATCCATATGACGACGGCCTGGGCGGCCGCGGACGCCAGCACGGTTTCATCTAGGGGACCGATCACGGCACGTGCGCCATCGCCGAGGAGAAGGGCGATGAGCTGGCCGTCGGCGATGACCACGTTCGCGCGCGCGCGACGTTCGCCCACACCCTCACACCAGGCCGGCCACGGCAGGGTGACGCCGAACGGGTTCGCGGGATCGGTGGCGGCCAGCACCGCGGCGTGGACCTCTCCGGGCTCCTGCTTCATCTCGCGCATGCGGTCGATCGCGGCGGCCTCCGCGAACTGCAGCGCGCCCAGGCCCTCGATGAAGTAGCCGCGCCGGACCTGACCCCGTTCTTCCAGCGCCCGCAGGATGGGATAGACGCTGCCGAATCCTCCCGACACCCCCTCGGCGGAAATGGCCTCGCGCGTGAGGACGCCGTGTCGGGCGAGCCATTGTTCGATGCGGGCGAGCCGGCTCTCCACGGATTCCGCGCCCCGGGGAGGAAAGAGGGAGAAGCGGCCCACGCCGTCTGGAGGCGCATCGACGCGCGCGCGGTATCGCCCCGCCCGCGCAGGCACGAACCGCCGGCCCGAAGCGGTCAGATGGCCCGTCGCACGTGCCCTCAGCGCCGCCGCCGAGTCGTTCGTGACTTCCCCATTCCAGAAGAGACTCCACAAGCCCTCGAGGATGTCGCTGCGGCGGACGCCCGGGCACCCTCCTTCGATCTCGTAGAAGAAGAGAGCGCCCTTCGTTCGAAGCAGCTCTCGCAGCCGCGCGGGCGTCTCACCATGGAGTGGCTCTGGCGCCGGAGCGCCGAAGAGAGCGCGATTTGGGGCGAAGTACAAGGCGACCCTCCCGTCGCGGGCGCCCAACGACCCGCGGCCTTCGAAGACGATCTCGCCCCGGGCGACGAGCAGGTCGAGGTCCTGCGGTCGGTATCCGGGAACGCGACACGGGAGGATGTCGGCATCGAGCGCGGATGCGGGCACGGGATACCCCTGGACCTGTTCGATAGCCGACAACAATGCGGCCTCGCGAGCGTTGGGATCCAGCCCTCGCGCCGACTCGGATTCGGCATCGGGCTCGCCAAGACCATGCCAGGTCGGAAGGAACTTGGCGTAGTCCCGAACCTCCACCGGACTGACGCCGCCGCGAGCCCGCGCAAGCGACAGCTTCCGGATGCGTCGGAGCACATCGACGTCGCACCACTCGACATCGACCGGCTGCCGCGAGAACGGGCCGCGGATCAGCCGGCCGCGGCCCTCGAGCGCGTTGAGTTCTGCGAACGCGCGGTCGGGCGCAAGATCGTAGCGGGCGGCCAGATCAGCGGTTGTGAACGGGCCGCGCGTCCGCACGAAGCGCTCGACGATCGCCGGCACGTCGCGGTCGACCGTGGCCGCGAAGACTTTCGGGATGTTGCGCGGCATGCCCACGCCCAGAGTGTCCCGGTACAAGGCCGCATCCTCGATCGCGATAAGCCGCCTCTCACCGCCGATCGCAACCTCGACAGCGCGTTTTTCCGCGACCAGCGACTGGGCCGACGCGGCCACATCGGCGTTGTCGGCGCGCGCCGCTACCTCTTGCAACGAGAGATCGCCGAGCCGGAGCAGCGCCTCGTGAAGACCGTCCGCGTTCCGCACCCGACGGCCGGCCTGGAGCGACTGCAGTTCCTCGTGGACCTCGACAACCGCGGATTCGTCCAGAAGATCCTGAAACGCGGTCCCGCCCAGCAGGGCCTGGAGCTGGGTCTCGTCGATCGAAAGCGCGTGGGCACGCCGCTCGGCCAGAGGCGTGTCGTCGTCGTACATGACCGTCGCGACGTAGCCGAAGAGCAGGGCGGACGCGAAGGGTGAAGGCCGGGCGACGTCGAGGGTCACGGTGTTCACCTCGCGTTTCTCGACCTGCTTCAGCAAATCCACCGTGGCCGCGAGATCGAAGTCTTCGGTGAGGCATTCCCGATAGGCCTCGAGGATGAGGGGGAAAGCGGGAAACCGGGAGGCCACGGCGAGCAGCGCGTGCGCTTTCTGCCGCTGCGCCCACAATGGCGACCTCGAACCGGGACGGCGTCTCGGCAGGAGAAGGCTGCGGCCGGCGGCCTCGCGGAAACGGGCGGCGAAGAGCGTGGAATCCGAGAGCTCCTCCCGGACAAGGGCCTCGACCTCGCCTGAGCCGGGCAGGAGACCTTGAAGTGTGGGAGCGTCCTCACGATCGGGCAGGCGCAGGATCATGCCGTCGTCGCTCACCATGACTTCGATTTCCGAAAGACCCGCGGCCCTGGCCTTCCGGGTGATCGCGAGAGCCAGGGGCTGGTGCACTCGGCCGCCGAAACTCGACAGCAGGCACAACCGCAGGTCGCCCATCTCGTCGCGACCGCGTTCGAGCACGAGGGTCTCATCGGTGGGAACCGCACTCGCGGCCTTCTGGTCGAACAGGTAGGACGTCAGGTTCGCGGCCGCGCTCTCGTCGAGGGTGTACGTTCGCTCGAGAAGTTCGGCCCCGCGTTTGCGTCCGAGGGTCAGGATGCGACGCGACAAGGCGCCGATCCGTTTCGCGTTTTCGACCGGGCGCGGAGGCCGGTCGGCCTTCCAGAACGGCATGCGGCCACGCAGGCCCGGGGCGGGCGTCACGATCACCCGATCGCGCTGGATTGCATCGATGCGCCACGACGATGCGCCGAGCATCACGATGTCGCCCACCCGGCTCTCGAAAACCATCTCCTCGTCGAGTTCACCCACTCGGCGTGACGGACCGCGGCGCGGGTCGACCGAGGCCTCTCCCCCGCCAAGGAAGACGCCGAAGAGGCCGCGATCGGGAATCGTGCCGGCGTTCGCGAACAGCGTGGCTCGCACCCCGGATCTCGCGCGCAGTAGACCGGTATCGCGGTCCCACACGATCCGTGGACGCAGGTCGCGAAACTCGTGGGAGGGATACCGTCCCGCCAGCATGTCGAGAACACCCTCGAACAACGCGCGGGGAAGCTTCGCGAACGAGGCCGCTCCGCGAACGAGCGCGAAGAGTTCGTCGATGTCCATCTCCTGAGCGGCGAGGATGGAGAGCACCTGCTGGGCGAGCACATCGAGCGGATTGAGCGGCAGGGTCACCGGCTCGATATCGCCCTGCTGGAGCGCGTCGATGGTGGCGGCGGCGGCGAGGAGGTCGCCCCGATACGTCGGGAAGACGTAGGCCTTGGGAACGCCGCCGAGGTGGTGCGCGGCCCGACCGACGCGCTGAGTGGCGCTCGCGATCGACGGCGGCGTCTCGACCTGGATGACGAGATCCACGGCGCCCATGTCGATGCCGAGTTCGAGGGAAGAGGTCGCCACCACCGCGCGGAGGCTCCCTTCCTTGAGCGCTCCCTCGACCAGTTCCCGCTCTTCCCTCGCGAGCGAGCCGTGATGAGCGCGACAGATGGGGCCGCTTTCGCCCGCGCGCTCGTTCAAAGCGGCGGCCACGCGTTCGGCCACTCGGCGCGAGTTGACGAAGACAATGGTGCTCCGGTGCGCGAGGATCAACTCGAGCACACGCGTGTGGATGGCCGGCCAGATCGACGGCGCGGCGGCCACAGGGTGCGGTTCGACCACAGCCTCGCCCGGATCCATGAGCCCAAGGCCTGAGGCCGAGGTCCCAGACCCCATCCATGGCCGCTCGACGCCCGGTCGCGCTTGCGCCGGACCCGGTGTCTCGATGGTCTCGCGGGGAAGCGCCGTCATGTCGGTCACCGCGGACTCGACCCGCACGTCGAAGACCCGCTTCTTCGACGCGTCGATGATCTCCACCTTTCGGCCTTTCGACCCGGCCAGGAATCGCGCGACCAGGTCGAGCGGACGAGACGTGGCCGAGAGACCGATTCGCTGGATGGGCCGCCCCGCGAGCCTGGCGACGCGCTCGACCGACAGCGCCAGGTGCGCCCCGCGTTTCGTGCCGACGATGGCGTGGATCTCGTCGAGGATCACGGTATCGACGGTGGCGAGAATCTCGCGCGCCTCGGACGTCAGAATCAGGAAGAGCGACTCGGGAGTGGTGATCAGGATGTCCGGCGGCTGACGCCGCATTTTCTGTCGCTCGGTCTGGGGTGTGTCGCCCGACCGCACCGCGACCACGGGAACGCGATGCGGTTCGCCCCGCTCGCGCGCCAGATCGCAGATCCCTTTGAGCGGCTCCTGCAGGTTCCGCTCGACATCGCGGGCGAGAGCCTTGACCGGCGAGATGTAGAGGATGCGGACCCCGCGAACGGCGGGCGCCGGATCGAACACCATCCGGTCGATCGCGCACAAAAAGGCCGCGAGAGTTTTGCCCGAGCCGGTGGGCGCGGCGATGAGGGTCGACCGGCCGCCCAGGATATGAGGCCAGGCCAGCCGCTGAGCGGGCGAGGGGGCGGTGAAACGCTGCCCGAACCAGTCTTCTACAATCGCTCGCACCCTGGGGAGTGTACAAATTCTGACCATCGGCAAAGGTCCTTTCTGAACCTCAACGCGATTTCTTTTCTCGGCTGGGCCTTCGTCGTCTTCGTGACGGCGATCGTGCCCTGGGCCGTGCTTCGGAACCGCGAGAGCGCTCTCGCGATGGCCGGCATCCCCCTGGCCCTGCGGTTCTACGCGATGCTGCTGCCACAGATCGTGCTGGGCGTGCTCGCGATCACGACCGGTTTCCTGGAAGGCGTGGAACTTTTCCCCCACAGCTTCCCGGCCTTCTCGTCCTGGTTCGCGGGAATGGTGTTCCTCGTGGTTTCGCTCGTTCTGGTCCGGCCCCATTGGCGAAGGTCAGTGGAAGAGCACAAGCCCACGTGGCGTCTCTTCGCGCCGGCCACGAGGCGGGAAAGGAGCATGTGGGTGGCGTTGTCCCTTTCCGCGGGGATCGGGGAGGAACTCGTGTGGCGCGGCGTCCTGCCCGCCCTCATCGCCGCCGTCACCGGGAGCCTCGCGATCGGCATCGGCCTCAGCATCGTCTCCTTCGCCCTCGCCCACGCGATCCAAGGGCTCCGCAGCGTGCTCGCCATCGCCGCAATCGCCGGGGCGTTCCACGCCCTCGTCTTCATCTCCGGTTCTTTGTACGTCGCCATGGTCGTGCACTTCGTCTACGACGTGATCGCCGGCTTCACTTACGCACGTTTCGCGCGCGACCTGGGCCTCCTCCCCTCTCACTCGGTCTAGCGACACCGCCTTTTCGAGACGTTCTCGAGAGCGCAGTGGCACATGGATTGCTCCCCGGTGTTGAACCGCCGAGCGACTCACGGTTCTCCAGCGGAACCGCCGGAACTGGCGAGACGCGGGGCGCAGGATTTTCGGGACATGTCATCCAACGGAGGCGCTTACATGCGACACATCACACCTCAAGCCGCCCTCGCGCTGGTCTGCCTGTTCGTCCCCCCCGGCTGCTCTTCATCGCCCGCCGGGCCAAGCCCGGCTCCACCTCCCGCGGCCACGCGCGACGGCCGCTTCATTCAAGATATTGACGCGCTGGCCCTCGACCTCCCCCGGCTTCACGCCAACCTTTTCTTCAAGACGAGCCGGGAAGAATTCGACCGGGAAGTGGCCGGCCTCAAGACCCGCGTCGCGGAGATGGCCGACCACGAGGTGGTCACCGGCCTGATGCGGCTCGCGGCGTTGCCGGGCGACGCTCACACCGCCATCTCCCCCTTCAACTACGCGGGTTTCCGCCGGCTCCCCATTCGCGTACGTTTCCTCGCAGACGGACTCACGGTCACGTCGGCGGCCGCGGGTGCTGAGTCGCTTCTCGGCGGCCGGATCACCGGCATCGGCGATGTGGATGTCGCGACCGCCATCGAAAAGGTGGCGTCGGTCGTCTCACGCGACAACGAAGCCTGGCTGCGCGCGGTCGGGCCAAACTACCTCGTCATCCCGGAGATCCTCCATGCCCGAGGCGTGACCCCGAGCGCCGATCGAGTGAGGCTCCGCGTGGCCATGCCGGATGGGACGACGGTGGAAGCCGATCTCAGCGCCGTGACCTCGGGACAGGAGGGGACGTTCAAGGACGCGCTCACCGCAGCCGCACCTCTCTACCGGCAGCGGAACTCGGAAAACTACTGGTACACCTGGATCGAGCCCGACGTGATCTACCTTCAGTACAACCGCTGCCAGGATGCCGCCTCCGATCCGATGTCCTCCTTCGCCTCGCGCGTGTTCGCGGATGTGGATCGACGTGTCCCCAGGGCCGTGATCCTCGACCTGCGGGGAAACGGGGGCGGCAACTCCGCGGTGGCGGACCCGCTTTTTGCCGGCCTGCGCTCGCGACGGTACCTCGCCGAATCCGGGCGGCTCTTCGCCTTCATCGGAAGCGGCACGTTCTCTTCGGCCCTTCTCAATTCGATCACGCTCAAACGCGACATCGGCGCGATCCTCGTCGGAGAGCCGACCGGAGGCCGGCCGAACGGTTACGGAGAAGTCAGGAGCTTCAATCTGCCGAACTCCGGATTGCCGGTGTCGTACTCGACGAAGTTCTTCCGAGCGTGGCCCGAGGGCGATCCCGAGTCCCTCTTCCCCGATGTGCCCGCCGCCATCTCCTCGACAGACTACCGGCAGGGCCGCGATCCCGCACTCGACGCCGTTTTCACCCGCCTCGGCTTGACGAAGCCGGGCCAATAGGGAACGTAGAACCCGCCCTGCCCGTGACCGGGGGGGGTTGGGTATCGTCGGGATGTCCATGAAAGCGCGACGCCACGACAGAAGGAGTTTCCTCGGAAGGGCCGCGGGTGCGGTCGCGGCCGGCCTTGTCGCCCCGAACACCGCCGCCTTCGCGCAAACACCGCCCGCCTCGCTCGCCGAGCGCTTCGCCGACCTGCGGCGTCACTTCATCTTCGAGTATTACCCCTGGTACGGCGGCCCGCCCGCATACCAACATTGGGAGTATCAGTCCCGCAATCCTCCCTATGACATCGGCGCGCCCCACATGCCTCTCCTCGGCGCCTACGACGCGCGCTCGAACGCGGTGCTCGAGCAACACGCGCGCTGGATCAACGAGTCGGGTGTGGGCGCCATCGCGCTGTCCTGGTGGGGTCGCGAAAGCTTCGAGCATCGCGCCGCTCACCGCATCATGGACGTGATGAGGGATCACGATGTGAAGGTGACCTTTGCTCTCGAGCCTTACACCGATGATCGCGGCCAACGCTTCCGCGACGACATACGCCTGCTGATTCGCGAGTTCGGCGAGCGGCGGGGATACGACACGCTTCTGATTCTCAAGAACGCGAACGGCCAGGAGGGACCGATCTTCAAGGGATTCCGCTGCATCGTGCCCGCGTTCGGCACGAACTGCGAGGGAAAGACCAGCCCGGTATCGGACTACACGCCCGACCACGTCTGGCGCGAGCA
>CAZBTT010000095.1:8786-12486 GCA_964494295.1 uncultured Acidobacteriota bacterium | reverse complement strand
AGGATGCGTGGTCCGCCTTCGATGGTCCATAGCAGGCTCGTCGAATTGGGCAGCGGCGCCAGCCGCAAGGTCCGCATCCTCTTACAGGCGCTCGAAGCGCCGGCGGCCTATGTGCCGGTAGACATCTCGCGCGAGTACCTGCGCGACGCCGCCGCGCAGCTCGCCGCCGATCTCGCCGATCTGCCGGTGGTCGCGGTCTGCGCCGACTACACCCGGCCGTTCCGCCGTCCGCCGGTCCCCGGCCCGCCCTTTTCGCTCTCCTGCTCTTGCTCTTGCACCCAGGCTTCACGATCCTCCCCGGTATCGTCCAGCCCGAGCCGTTCATCCTCGCGGCCTGGTCCCTGGCCGGCCTTCTGGCGCTTCACAGCCTGGGCACCCCTCTCGACCGTCGCGGCCTTCTCGGCGCGGGCCTGCTCTTCGGAGCGGGTCTGGCCCTTCATCCGCAGGGTCTTTCATTCCTGCTCCTCGCGTTCGCCTTGTGCCTCCTGCCCTGGTCCGGAGCTATTGCGAGAAGACCGTCTCTCCTCGTCGCGCCGATGCTCGGCGTCTTCGCGGTACTGCTTCCCGTGGCTGCTGCGGAACACTTCTCCAGACCGCTTGCCCACGTCCTCGACAAGCAGTACGGCTTCTTCGCCTACACCTCGCCTCATCCCCTCGGCTTCTGGCTCTACACCGACAGCAGCGGCTGGCAGGGCCCCCTTCGCATCGAGGACACGACGTACCAGAAGGAACTCATCGCGATGAAGGGGGAGGGTGCGGTGGCTTCCTCGTTCATCGATGTCGCCGCGTTCGTTGCGCGGCATCCGCTTGACTCGCTTGGCGTGGTCCTCACGAATCTTCACCGCCTCTGGCATCGACCCGACAACCCCTTTCAGACGCCCTTCGTTCTGCCTTACGAGCTGCAAGTCCCGCTCCACCGCGCGTGGGTCGTTCTCTTCCTTCTCGCCCTGCCCGCCTGGCTCGGCGGCCGCCTCGGCCTGCTCGCGCTGCCCTTCGTCATGCTGTCGATGACGTATCCCGCGTACCACGTCTTCAACAAGTACGCGACGCCGGCGCTTCCGTTCACGATCATCGGGGCGGCTTTCACACTCGACCTGATCGTGCGGGAACGCGCGCGTCTTCGTGGTCTCATCGCCGGCCTCGCCCTCGCGGCCGCGGGCGCCCTGCTGCCCGCCACGTTCTTCGCCGGCCTTGGCCTCGGTGGAAGTCTCTTCATCCCCGTTGTGTGGGGCTGTCTCTGGATCGGCCTGACCATCGCACTCGCGGGGGCCGTGCGTTTGTGGGGCTTGGACGGTCGTTCTCGACTGCTCGGTGCTGCGATCGGCGGTACGGTCTTGCTCGCCAGTTCGGTCGCGGCTTCCCGCGACGACACGACCCGCGGCGTTTGGTCGGCGTCGCTCGGCAATCCACTCGCGGTTTCCTGCCGGATTCCCTCCTCCGCAACGGCCCCGAATGCTTCCGAGCCGGCCTGGCTCTTCATCGACGTTCAGTCGTCGGACGCCGTGCCCCCGAAGGTCGAGGTGAACGGGCAAGCTCTCGAACCGTCCGTGCCGACAATGCCGGTGTTCGGTCTCGCGACCAGCCGGGGTCATCGTGACCCGGATACGTTCCGGCAAATCTGGCGCGCACGGGTGGCCGAGGATCTCCTTATCCCGGGGGACCTCGAGGTCAGGGTGAGCGGTGGACCATCGACTCGCCTTTTCGGGGACATCCGTTCGGGGAACGACGGGCCCAGACTCTCGCTTGGACAGTGGCCCTACTTGAGCGTGTACCGCCTTATGCATGAAGGCGAATATCGCTTGCCCACGCGCAACCTCGCTCCTCCGCAGGCCTGCACCGCCAAGGGTCTATCCGGCCGGCCGGGAGTCTCCCTGGTCAGGATCCCCGCGGGTGAAGAAGGCGACCTGTCGCGGAAGTCCGCGAAGCCGGTGGACTGGGTTTTCTAGAGCGCCGCGCGCGAGGCGTCCATCAGGCGTTTGATCTCGGCCACCTCGCCTTCGGTGGCGGTGGCGAGGGGAGGCCGCGGAACGCCGCCCTGCCGTCCTGAGAGGGTCACGGCAGCCTTCAGACCCGCCACGCCGTATGTTGCGGTGACCGCGATGGCGAGGGGTGTGAGCGCCATCTGGAGCCGTCTAGCGCGATCGTGGTCCCCGGCTTTGAAGGCGCGGTAAACCGCGACCGTCGCTTCGGGCGCGCAACCGGCCACCGCGAGAACGCCGCCCGAGGCGCCCAGGCTCAATGCGGAGTACAGGATCGGCGCCGAACCGGCGGCGAGGGGGAACTCCTTCGGCACGCCGGCGAGAATCCTCTGCAGGTTCGCGATGTCGCCGCTCGAGTCCTTCATGCCGCGGATGTTCGGATGTTTCGTCAGCTGATGGACCACGGCCGGAGGAATCGGGAGGCCGGTGGCGCCGGGCATCGAATAGATGAGAACCGGGATACGCGAAACGTCCGCCACGGCCTCATAGTGCCGGCGCAGGGCCTCGGCGTTGATGTGGCTCTTGAAGAAGAAAGGGTTCAGAACCAGAGCCGCGGCCGCCCCCGCGTCGGCTGCCTTCTTCGTCAGTTCGACGGTGGTGCGCGTCGAGTCCGTTCCCGTGCCCGCGTAGATCGGGCGACCATTCGCCTTCGCCACCGAGGCCTTGATGATCGCGACCTTCTCATCTTCGGACAGGCACGCCGCTTCTCCGTTGCTGCCGAGAACGAGCAGGGCCGAGAAGTCGCAGGCCGCGTAGGATTCCACGTTCGACTCATATCCGGCGAGATCGAGCCGCCCGTCGGCCTCGAAAGGCGTGACGATCGGGGGGATGATGCCTTCGAGGAACGTGGCCATTCAGGTTCTCCCTGAGATACGTGGTGGCCCCTTTTTCGGGGCCGGTGCGCCTTAGGCGGCGGGCGTCTTCTTGCCGAGGGCGGTCGCCACTCGTTCGAGCAGGCGCTGATCCTGAGGCGTGAACGAATCGCGGAAGTCGCTCCAGACTTCGAGGATCGCCCAAAGGCCCGCTTCGGTGCGGACGGGGGCGATCAGAAGGGATCCGACGGTGAGGCCGACGGCCTTCCAGGCGCTCTCTTCCGTGATATTCGAGATCATGGTCGAACGGGGATTCCGCGCGGCGTCGGCGAGCGGACCACCCGAACCCACGCGCTCTGGACCGGTCGGCCGATTGGCCGCGGTCAACATCGCGAGGTCCTCGCCATCGGCCACGTAGGCCGACACCGCGGTGTAGCGGGCGAACTTCTTCTTGAGACTGTCCACGGCGAGTCGGAGCGCTTCCTCGAACGACGGCGCGGCCTGAATGTCCGTCTCAAGTTGTGCGGCTACCTGTTCTCGACGGTTCGCGGCCGTGCGGACAAGGTCGCGCTTCCAAGGCTTCTCATCTTCCGACATCAACGACACGTGGTGAAAGTCCTCCATTGGGGGTTTTTGAGTTCCAGGGGGGTGGTGGTCCGCGACCCGATCCGAATGGGTGAGATCACTCCCCTTGGGGAATAGAGATCCTATCATTCATCCTCAGCTGGGGTGCGGTACACGGACCCGCCCCCAGACCCCGTCGCTTCGGCGGGAGTGACAAACGAGCGCCAGCGACTTTGCTCTGGAGTGGGCCGCGAAGCGGGCCACTCAGAAATCCCGCCTTCGCTTCGCGAAATCAGGACTCCGATCCCACTGGAACCCCGGGCGGCCGAGCCCAGCGCCCGCGTT
>CAZBTT010000095.1:0-8776 GCA_964494295.1 uncultured Acidobacteriota bacterium | reverse complement strand
TCAGAAATCCCGCCTTCGCTTGTGACGTTGGTCTCAGGCCCTGAAGATTCCTGGGAATGCCGATGGGTTGACCGCGTAGCCCGGGAAGACCGCCTTGAGGTCGGTCAGGCCCATGTGCCGGGCGAGGATTTCTCCGGTGAGGTCGCGGAAGTCCGTGGTGACCGGGAGGTCGCGGCCTTCGAAGAGGTTCTCCTCCGACAGCTTCGGGAAACGGCCGAGGACGTGACCTCCTCTTACGGGTCCTCCCAGGACGAACGAGACGCCGCCGTGGCCGTGATCGGTGCCGCGATTTCCGTTCTCGCGCACCGTGCGGCCGAACTCGGTCATCGTCATGACCACGACATCGCTCATCCGGTCGCCGAGGTCGCGGTGGAATGCCGCCATCGAAGAACCCAGTTGACGAAGCAGATTCGCGAGCTGGCCGGTAGAGGCTCCTTCGGCGGTGTGGTGATCCCAGCCACCCACGTCCACGAAAGCCAGTTCGACGCCGAGGTCGGCCTTGATGAGCTGGGCCATCTGCTTCATGCTGTCGCCAAGCCTTCCGCGCGGATAGGAAGCCCCGGCGCGCGGCTGGTACTTCGCGGGATCCGCGACTTTGAGCGCTTCGATCGCCTCGAAGGTTTCCCGGCCCGCGTTGCCGAGCATGTCGTGAGCGGCATCGGCGTAGAGTTTTTCGAAAGCGGTCGAGGATTCACCGGGCGTGCCCGCGGCCTCTGGACCTCCGTCTGCCATCGTGGAAGCCCCGGACCGATCGGGCCGCCTTCGGCCGCGCCGGGCAGCGCTGGGGCGTCCCTCGCTGATCGCGATGTCTTCCCTGACCTCGAAGTCATCGAGACGCGCGAGCGCTACCGCCTTCGAACTCCCGCGCAGGATCCGGGGCAGCGACTGCGTCAAAGCCACGGCCCTGAACTTCGACTCGCTCTTCGCGAGCGATCCGGAGCATCGGTTCATCCAGCCATCGGGCGTGGACTTGATTCCCGGCGTGCCGCTTTCCATGAAGTCCTGCGCATCGAAGTGGGAGCGTGTGAGATCGGGCGAGCCGATCGCATGGACGATCCCGAGCTGCCCTTCCTTGTAAAGGGGGAGGAGGTCGTCGAGGGCGGGATGAAGGCCGAAGTGACCGTCGAGGTCGAGGGCGGTTCCCACACGCCCGCCCCCGGGTGCTGGAATCGCGATGCTCGGGCGGCCCTTCGCGTACCCGGGGTCGGCGTAGGGGATGACGGTGTTGAGGCCGTCGCAGGCGCCGCGCTGGAAAATCACCACCATCGTCTTGCGCTTCGTTCCTGAGCCGCTCGCGTAGACCGAACGCATGAGCGAACGCGGAGCGGAGCCGAACACCAGGCCGGCGAGGGCCGACGACTTGAGGAAAACGCGGCGCGAGGAGTTAAGAGACATGTCGGTTACCTTCTCTGGAATTCCGGCGAGCCGAGGACGAGGCCGACAACCCTTGTGGGTTCGCTGCCCGGCTTCTTGGCTTCACTTTCGAGCGTCTTCCTCGAGTTCTCGGAAAGACCGCCTGGAAGGAGACGCGCCGCGACCGACTCGAGCGAGGGCGAAGGGCCGCCCACCGTGGAGGCATCGAGACGAACTCCGCGAACTCCTCCCCCCGCCAGATCCAGCGCGAAATTCATACGCGCGAGCAGGGAGGAGGTCGAGATCCACTCCTCCGCGGTGTCCTTGTAGCCCGTCGGGGGCTGCTGGAGATAGAGCGGCATGCCCATGTCCGCGATTCGCTGGACCAGGTCACGCGCCTGCCTCACCTCGGCTCCGGTCACGCGGACCGTGCTGACCACGAACTCGAGGGGTGTCTTCACTTTCGCGGCCCGGAACGAAGGCCCGAGGAACTCGTCGGACTTGAGGATGACGCGCACGACCTCGCGAATGTCGCCTCCGGTTTTCTCGAACGTAGCCGCGGCTCGCTGAACGAGGGCGGGCGGCGGCGTGTCCGCGACGAGTCGGCGGACGAGTTTGGAGGCGATGAAGCTCGCGGTCTTCGGATGGGTGGCCAGACGATGCAGGATCTCGAGGCCTTCCTTTTCTCCGCCATTCTTGATGGTGATGCCGAGGACCTTTTTGTCGCCCTTGACGTGACGGGCCTCTTCGAAACTGAAGCGGGACTCCTTGTTCTGTCTCGGCCCGCCCGGCCCCTCGCCCAGGATGGTCCAACCCGTGAACGCCTTCGCGACTTCCACCACGTCGGCCTGGGTGTAGCCGCCATCCACGCCGAGGGTGTGCAGCTCCATCAGCTCGCGCGCGTAGTTCTCGTTGATCCCGAAGGTGCGCCGCGGAGGCTGCGCGGACCTGCCCATGCCCTCGGGCTCCATCGTTTCGCCTGGACGGCCGGGTCGCCGCGGTTCGCCTCCGCCGCCCGCGCCGGGCCGCCGGTTTCGGCCCCGCTGCTGGGCGCGCAACGCGCGCGGATCAAAATTCGGGTCGGTCGACTGCCAGTTGTCGAGATAGAAGAGCATCGCCGGGCTCTTCGCCGTGGCGACCAGGAGATCTTCGAACTTCCCGAACGCGTTCGCGCGGATCGTCCGTTCGTATTCGCCCACCATGTACTCGATCGGGCCCTTGCGCGCGAACACGTTGAAGTGATTGAACCAGAAGTCGACCATCACCTCCTCGAGCTGGCGCTCGGCATGCACGGCACGGAGAATCTTCGCCGCCTGGAGATCGGCGATTACCTGTTGCGGCCGCCCGGCCAGGCGAGCCAGCTCGGGGAAGCGTGTCTTCATTTCCTCCCATTCGGAGCGCCGGGCCATCGGCGAATCGGGGGTCGCCGCTTCCCGCTCGGCGCGGGCCTTTTGTATCTCCTGTCGGAGGTTTGGCGGAATCTCGTATTTCTCACGAAGCTCGGTGGTCGACATCGACAACGTCTCGATGGCCGCGAGTTTTTCGGCGAGCGCCTTGTCCGGGGAGGCGGCGGGGGCGAGCTGAGCATCGATCCAGGCGGCGAGGCCCGCCTTCTTCATCTCTTCGATGTCCCGAGCACTTGCTCCGAAGGTCAGCCGGTTCAGGACATGGATGGTGGCTGCGTCATCGACCGCGACCGCGGGGGCCGAATGGGCCGCAGAAACCGGGCCGGAGAGGGCCAGTTGGAACGCCACCGTCACGGTCAGGGCTTTTCGGAAACGGCTTGCACCTCTCGTCATGATGACTCCTTGCCTCAATGCCCTTTGGACCCGGGTCGGCGGCCGAAGGTTGAGGGGGAGGGGTCAACTACGACCGGGCGGGCACGTCCTTCGCCGACCAGACCCCCTCGCTCTTGGCTACGAAAGCCGTGGCGGTGAGGTCGGAGAACACGTTGACGGTGGTGCGGGACATGTCGAGGATCCGGTCCACCCCGAGAACGATCGCGATGCCTTCGCCGGGCACATTGAACATCGTGAGAATGCCAACCAGGAGCGGAATGGAACCTCCGGGAACGCCGGCCGCGCCGATGGCCGTGATCACGGACATGACCATGACGATGGCCATCTGGACGAGGGTCAGGTCGACATTGAATATCTCGGCCAGGAAGATGACGGTGATGCCCTCGAAGATCGCCGTGCCGTTCATGCACATGGTCGAGCCGATAGGAAGCACGAAGCCCGCGATCTGGCGGGGGATGCCGAGCCGGTTTTCCGACACGTCGAGGCCCGTGGGCAGGGTCGCGCTGCTCGAACTTGTGGAGAACGCGGTGATGAGAGCCGCCTCCACGCGAGATATGAACAGCATCGGCGAGATGCCGATGCCGAATTTGAGGATCGCGAAAAGCGTGATGCTCACGTGCGCGGCCAGCGCGATCAGAACCGTGATGACGAAGGCCGCGACCGCGATCATCAGGTCGAAACCGAACCTCGACGACACGGTGAAGATCAGGCAGGCGACGCCGTACGGCGCCAGGAGCATGGCGAAGTGAATGATCTTGATGACCACCTCGTTGAGGGCTTCGAGGAAGGCAAGCATGGGTTTGGCTTTTTCGGCATCGATCAGGGTCAAAGCGGCGCCGAACATCAGGCCGAAGAAGATGATCGCCAGCATGTCGGTCTTCGCGGCGGCGTCGATGGGGTTGCGGGGCACGATGGCGACGAAGGTCTCGGGGCCGAACTGGCCGGTGGTTCCCGCGGCCTCCACCTTGGTCGACGCGTCGCCCGCAAAGCGCTCCATCAAGGCCACACGGGTCTCCGGCAGGACCCGCTCCCAGGGGCGCATCAGATTCACGATGACGAGGCCCAGGGTCGCGGCGAGAACCGTGGTGACGATGAAATATCCGATGGCCTTGCCTCCCACCCGTCCGACCCTGCGGATGTCGCCGAGCCCCGCGACACCCAGGGTGATCGAGGCGAAGACGAGCGGCATGACCACCATGAACAGCATGCGCAGGAAGACCTGTCCGACCGGTCCCGCGATGTACTTGTTGATCCACTCCACCGTCTCGTTGTGGATCCCCACGGTGAGGTTGGTGGTGATGCCGGCCACAAGCCCCACGGTCAGGCCCAGCAGGATCTTGGTGTGAAGCTTCATGCCGGGGCCGGAAGAACCGATGGATTCGCTCATCCCGAGACTCTATTTGGGGTTCGCGATTCTGGCAACGCCGCGGCCCCGGGGCTTGTCGTTGCGATCCCGGAGCCGTCTCGACTCCCTGGTCCGAAGCCCTACTCAGTCTCGCGGCTTCGCTGCCGGATCCAGATCGCCAGCGCCTCCGCGCTCATGTCGCCGCGTGCGGTGGCGAGTGTGATCTCCACGAGTTCCGCGGAGGAGAACTCGGGAACGAACCCGTTAGCGATCAGAAAGGCGATGGCCGCGTGAGCTCCAACAGGCTTGTTCCCGTCCACGAAGGGTGATTCATGACGAGCGAGTGCATCAGGGCGGCGACCTTGTCCGGAACCTCCGGATAGAGATCCTCTCCGCCGAAGGTCATCTGTGGCCTCCCGATCGCGGCGAGCAGGGCGCCTCGGTCCCGCAGTCCTTTAAGGCTGCCGAATCGCTTCGTCACCTTGCCGTCCTCGAACCTCCGGACTCCGGGGCGGATGGTGACTGCGCGCGTCTGGGGATGAATCGACACTTCGACCGACATGCCCTTCTTGAGCTTGAACTCCTTCACGATCTCCGCGGGGAGGGTGACCGCGAGGGAACCGCCGGCTTGAACGAGTCGTCTTTCCATGGTGTGTGCATCTCATACATACACCAGTGACCAGGCGGCACTCAACCTCCGGCGCGCCGCTCGAAGCGCCAGGTGGAGCCCGAGCCGTTCGCGGCGCGGGCCTCGGCGATTGAGACTCCGAAAGCCCGCCCGAGCGGCTCGCCCATCATCACCCGCTCGGGCGGACCATCGTCGACGATTCGGCCCTCATCCATCACGAGCATCCTGGTGGCCCACCGGGCCGCGGCCACGAGGTCGTGGATCACCGCGATGATCGCCACGCCACGAGTAGCGATGGTCTCAAGGAGGGCGAACAGATCGAGACCGTGGCCGATGTCGAGATGTGCCGAAGGCTCGTCGAGAAGAAGCAGGCCGGGTTCCTGCGCGAGGGCCCGGGCCACGAGCGCGCGCTGGCGTTCGCCGGCGGACAGCGAGCCGAGAGTGCGTCCCTCGAGTTCCTGCAGGCAGGTCTCGGCGATGGCCCGTGACACCGCCGCATGGTCGGCGGGGGCAAGATCCTGGAACGGACCGGTGTGCGGATACCGGCCAAGGGCCGTGCTCTCGCGGACAGAGATCAGGGGTGCGCCCTCCTGCAGCGCCACCACGAAGGCGATCCGGCGGGCGATCTCGCGGCTTCCGAACCCCTCAAGAGACTGGCCGGCAAGGACGATCCTTCCCTGCGAGGGCTTGAGGAGGCCCGCGATGGCGGAGAGGAGGGTCGATTTTCCGGCGGCGTTGGGTCCGACGAGGGCCACCCGCTCCGAGGCGTTCACGCTCAGCGTGACCTGCTGAACCACGTCGCGCGCGCCACGGCGAACGCTCAGGTTCGAGATCTCGAGCAGATGATTCAGGGTCACGCCCGTTCCGTGCGCCTCAGGATGTGCAGAAGATACGGTGCGCCGGATAACGAGGTGATCGCGCCGAGGGGCAGGTCGTACTTGTCGGAAAAGGCGCGGGCGAAAAGATCGGAAAGGACCACGAGGATGGCGCCTGCGAGGAACGCGGCGGGGAGGAGCCTCGACGCTCGTGGTCCCACCAGACTCCTCATGGCGTGGGGGGCCATGAGACCGACAAAGGGCACCGAACCCGCGATCGAGGTGGTGGCTCCGGAGAGGAGTGCGGCAAGGCCGAGCAGGAACAGGCGCATCCGCGGGACATTGAGGCCGAGGGTGCGCGCCTCGGTCTCGCCGAGAAGGAGAAGGTCGAGCGGGCGGCGCAGGACCAAGGCGAGGATGCAGCCCGGCACGATAAGGGAAGCGGCGAGGCCGAGGTGAGTGAATCCGCGGCCCTCGAGACCTCCGGCCATCCAGAAGAAGACCGCGCGCACCCGGAACTCCTCGGATGCGATGAGGATGATCGAGGTGAGACCGGAAAGAAAGGCGCTCACCGCGAGACCGGTCAGGATCAGCGAGGTCAGAGACGACGAGCGGGTGCCCTGCGCGACCGTGTACACGATCAGCGCGGCTCCGAGCGCGCCTACGAAGGCCGCGGCGGGCAGGGCCAGAAAGATATCGAACGACCAGCCGAGCTTGACCGCGATCACCGCGCCCAGCGCGGCGCCCGAGCCCACGCCGAGGAGCGAAGCGTCGGCCATCGGATTCTGGAAGACGACTTGAAGCAGGGCGCCCGTAACCGCGAGGGCCCCACCCACGAGGGCGGCGAGGAGCACGCGGGGGAGACGGATCTCGCCGAGGATCACGCGGTGCGCCTCATCGAGCGCGGTCGTGGACGAGAATCCGGCCACACGCAGAGCTTCCCCCATGACCTCGCCCGGGGAGTATCGAACCGCACCCAGACAGAGGGCGAGAAGCAGCGACACCGCGAGGCCAAGGCCGAGCAGGCCGTAGATCCGGCGCGCGGTCAATGGGCGAACCTCTCCTTGTGCAGCGCTCGCGCCATGAACTCACATGACTTGATCGCATGGTGATTGAGCGCCACCAGACGTTCGCCCGGCATCTCGACAACCTGTCCCGCCTTGACGGAACGCATGATCGAGAGGAGCGGGTGGGACCTTATGTCCTTCGCCGTCGTGCTGTCCCGACTGACGAACAGCCAGTCGGGGTCCACACCGTAGGCGCGCTCCACGCCGAGGTTAGTGATTCCGGTGACTCCGCTCTGCGCTGCGGCGTTGCTCCCGCCGCCACAGGAGATGAGGGCGTCGAAAGCGGTTCCTGACCCCGCGGTGAAACCACTCGCCCAATAGAGCACGCGCGGCCGAGGGGCTCCTTTGAGTCGCCGCTCGATCTCGCCCAGGCGCGCGTCAAAGTCCGCGGCCAGGCCCGCGGCTTTGGCACTCTCGCCCACGGCCGCCCCGAGGGCAAGAAGGGCTCGCTTGAAACCGGCGAGTGAGTCGAGGCCGACCATCCGATGAACGCGCAGGCCGGACTTTTCGAGCGAGCGCAGGACGTCGGCGTCGGTGTACTCGGAGACGACGACGAGGTCAGGTCGGAGTGCGATCAGCCGTTCGACGTCGACCTTGGGGAACCGGGCGATGTTCTTCGGGATCCTGCCCACCGCGTTCGAGGTGCCGGGTTCGTCGATCAGGGCCGTCACCGAGACGAGTTTCGCGAGAGGAAGGATGTCCGCGAGGATCTCGTCCGAAGCGAGGTTCAACGAGGCCACGCGGTTCGGGACCTTCGTCTGCGCAGCCGCAAACGTCGGGTTGACGGAGAAGGATAGCAACAGGACGAGCATGCGGACTTCGCTCATGGTGTGCCTCTACCTCGCGCGGTCGAACGCGACGCTGATCCGGAAACGGCGTGGCAGCCCCGCGAAGCCGAGAACTTCCTGATAATCGGTGTTGCCCGCGTTCTCGAGGGCGGCGAGGAGAAGCACCTGAGCGTTCACCCGAAAGGCGGCACGCAGGTCCAAGCGAGTGAACCCCGGGTTCTCTTCGAGGCCGATGCCGAGGAAGTCCGAGTCCGCCCGCCGGCCGACGCGCAGCAGCGTCGCTGCGAGCGTGCCGCGAGCGAAACTCGCCTCCGCCGTCACCGACCCCTGGTGTCTCGGACGTCGGCGCAGCTCCTTCCCCACGGCGAGAAGCGGGTCGGTGCTGGTGCTGGTCACGATCTCCGAGTCCTGGAACGTGTAGTTCGAGACGAGGCGGAACGAGCTTGTCGGCCGCCACTCCCCGGAGAACTCGACGCCCCTGGCGCGGGTCTCGCCCAGGTTCTCGTAAGTCCCGACAAACGGCGAGAACGACACGATCTTGTAGGCGATCTGATCGAGATACTGGTGGTGGAAGTAGGTGGCCTGCAGGCGGAAGCTCTCACCGAATCGCAGATCGACGCCCCCGTCGTACGTACGGGCTCGCTCCGGTTCGAGATCGGGATTGCCGAGAGCGAAGGATGACGTGCCATAACTTTCGAAGAAGCTCGGCGCCTTGATCCCGGCCCCGCCACTCGCGCGCAACGTGAGGTCGAAGTCCGCGTCACGAGAGGCGATCCAGGCGACCGACCCGTGCGGCACCAGCGTGGCGCCGGTGGAGCCGTTACGTTCGGCGCGCAGGCTCAAGGTTCCAAAGGCGCGCGCGCCCAGGGCGACCTGGTCCTGCGCGAAAGCGCCGTAACTGAGGCGCCGCGGCGAGAGCGGAGCGGTTCCCACGTTGCCGAGGCGTCCGGTCTCCCGTTCGTGGGCACCGCCCGCGGTGGG
>CAZBTT010000094.1:0-12558 GCA_964494295.1 uncultured Acidobacteriota bacterium | reverse complement strand
GCGCCGTTCCGGTCGCGGATGCGACCAAGCGTGGGCGGGGCCGAATGGCTCGCGTTGACTTCGCTCCGATCAACCACCGTGAGGCCGCGACGCTGCGGCGCGCGGAAATCGGTGAGTGGGCGGGGACGATCGCAGAGCGGGCCGGCTATGTGGGGAACCGCGCCTTTGCGATGCTGCGCCGTTTGTATTCGTGGGCTGTCGCGGCCGGCCACCTCGAGGCGACGCCCTTCGTAGGCCTTGCGCCCCCGTTCGCAGGCGAGAAGAAGCGCGATCGCCACCTCTCACCGGACGAGCTGCGCGCGCTTCTAGGCGCCCTCGATGAGATGGCGACTGAAGGTGGAAAGGCCCGCCGGGGCCAACACTTCGCCGACGGTGCCTTGCTCCTCCTCCTCACGGGCGTTCGGCTGAACTCGATGATCGAGGCCCGGCGGAGCGATTTCGTTCACCTCGATCGACCGGACGCCGAATGGCGGATCCGGCCCGAACACATGAAGCTCCGCCAGAAACTCCGCGCGACTGCCAAGCCCCACGTGGTTCCGCTCTCACGCCAGGCGACCGCCGTCGTTCGTCGCCGCATTGAGGTGACGAACGGCGCCGAGATCCTCTTCCCACGGACGCAGCCGACACGCGGACGCGGAAAGGTCACGGCGTGGTGGGGGTCATCGTTCATCCGAAAGCTCCGGGCGAAGATGGACGCGCGTCTTCCGGCGCCGGCGCCGAAGTGGACCGTTCACAACTTCCGGAACACCATCACGACGCAGCTGGAGGAGATCCTCGGCGTCTCGCCCTTGGTCACGGATGCGATCCTCGGCCACAAGTCGACGGGGCCGTCACAATCGCACTCGGTATACTCCGGCGCTGAGCACATGGCGGCGCGAAGGGTGGCCCTGCAGGACTGGGCCGATTGGATCGATTCCCTACGCTGGGCGCCGATGAGACGAGGACCTCGCGCATGACAACGGGAAGACAGGGGCCAATCAGGGGCCGCACCGCGACCGGAACGGGAGTGTTTTTCTACGTCGTCTCGCTCCTTGGGGTTGCGTGTTTTGGGGGCGTCGATACTGGCCCCGGACCGCGCCTATCGCAGATGAAGAGCGATTCCGCTGGACCCCCAAGCCGCGCAGACGGTCTATTTCGTAATCAGCAGGTCGCGAGTTCAAATCTCGCCGTCGGCTCCAAGCGCCCGCAGGGCGCTTGAGCCTCTCTGGCGAGATTTTCACAGAGTTGCCAGTAGCTTCGTTGCCGCCCCGGCGGCAACGACTCTGGCGCGCCTCGCTAACGCTCAGCGTCAAATCTTCCGCCGTCTCGGAGGCGCCTGACGGGCGCTTGAGCCTCTGGCGAGATTCTCCTCCTTGGGTTGGCGATCGCTTGACCTGCTTCTGCGAAGCAGCCACTTTGCCGCACGTCGCTGCCCAGAGGTCCTCCAACGAATCAAGAGTGCGGTCGATGATCCGCCGTCAGGGTGGACGCTGAGGCATACTCCTCCGATGCCCGTCATTCAGCACAACCCGCCTGGCGTCTTTCCTCCCTATCGCGCCTACGCTCATGCGACCGAGGTCCGTGACTGGCGGCTCCTGGTCATCAGCGGACTCAACGGGTTCCACGAGGACGGCAAGACCATGCCGGCGACGTTTGAGGAGCAGGGTGAACTCATCTGGAAGCACCTCGGGACCATCCTGAAGTCGGCGGGAATGGACTACGCCCATCTCATCTCGCTTCGCACCTACCTCGCCGATCCTGCCGACGACGAAGCGAATGTGCGGCTGCGGATGAAGTACCTCGTCAACCACAAGGTGGCCTTGACCGTGGTGTGCTGCCGCCTACTGGACGAGCGGTGGAAGGTCGAGATCGAGGCGATGGCCGCTCGATAGACCGATCAGACCCTGCCGTTTCTTGTTGCTCACAAATCGAGAAGCGCCGGGAACTCGGCCAGGGCGTGAACCTGGGTGGCGCGTTCGAGCGGCTTGACGCCCTTCTTCGCGGCGATCACCGGATCTCCGTCGAAATATGCAGCGCGCTGCTCGAACTCGGTGAGGTCCTCGATGCTCTTGAGCGCGCTTCGCTTGCGCTCAGCCTCAGGAAAGCAACGACTCGAGTCCGAGAAGCACCTTGGGCGGCTCGCCCTTCCTGCCCACAAAGAGGGTCAAGGAGCCATCCTGGGAGCAGGTAAAAGCCAAGCAGCCCGGGTTTCGCGACACAAAACGCAGCGCGGAACTGTGGCGAGTCCCCGCGAAATCGCCGTCGATCCCGTGAACGAGGCTTTCATCATCGGAAGCGCCCTCCACCTTCCACAAGGACCACGTGCGCACCTGACCCCGGTTGCTGAACTTTGCGCCGACCCGCAGTGCCTGGAAGCGGCTGTCCAAGAGAAGGGCTCCGTCGACCTGGGTGAACCGTGCGATGGTCTTGAGTACGGCGCCAATTTCCCCGGTGGGCAGACCGCCAGTCTGAAGGTCCCGTAGCGCCGAGACGCCCTCCATAAGGGACCGCGGCGACTCGCCCGGCATGGAGTCCGCTTCCTTCTGAAGAGCACCGCGAGCCATCTCAACCTTGAGCGCCAGATCGCGCATGGGTGGAGCGAACTCGCGGCCTGACTGAACCCCGCGGATCTTCCCATCGCAGAGCACGACCACCGTTCCACCATGCCCGAAGCTCCGCAGCGTGACCATGAGCGCCCATAGAAATTCGGTCCTCACAATGTCAAGAACGTCGTCCGCTCCTGAGAGGTAGGTTCCGATTCGCTGCAGTACCTCGTCGGTCCGGGTGGCGAGCGTCGTGCATCGGTTCCCTTGAAACCGCGCCAGGGTCGCTCCGCCAAAACTCAACGCGAGCCGACCCGGCGACACCACGCGGACCACAAGGGCATCCTCCCTTCGGGGCGCAAGTCCCCAGACGCCAAGCGAGTCTCCCTCGCCGCGCACCGCTATTCCCAGGACTTCCGAATCCGCCATGGGCATGAGCCGGCGAATGAGCTCCGCGGTCAAGGGCTCGCTCGAAGCGAATGGGATCGAGTCGGTCTGTTCGGGTGAGGCGAACACCAGGCTGAAGTCCGCCGGTCGACCTTCCTCCTTTTCGAGGCTGGCAAGACTAGCTACCTCGAGCAGTTGTCGCAGCTGCTCTACGGTCGGCACCGGTGGTCGTTTTTCCCTCGGTTGAGCCAGGGCGTATCGCCACCGATCGTTGTTGATTGCAGTCAGGATGGCCTGGAAGATTCCATCGGGCCAGTCCGCGGAGAAGTCAGGCACAGCAATGACGATAGGCGAAGGTATCGAAATGTCCCATGCAGAGGGCCACGAGATCCACTCTTCGGCGGCCGCGAGCTCGTTTGGAGAAGCAGGAGCGCACGCGGCGGTTGGGTGCGGTATCGAACAAAGCGCGATCGCGAAACGGTGCAGACTGGCAGAGCCTCGTATGACCAAGCCCAGATCCGATGCTCTGGTGATCTTCGGCGCCAGCGGAGATCTGGCCTTCAAGAAGATCTTCCCCGCCCTGCACGCCATGGTCAGGCGCGGCAACCTCGATGTCCCGGTCATCGGCGTCGGCCGCTCGGACTGGTCCGCCGAAAAGCTCCGGGCTCGCGCCCGCAGCAGCCTCAGGAAGGCCGGCGACCTGGATGCCTCCGCCTGCACGAAGCTGTGCGCCCTGCTCCGCTATGTGAGGGTCGACTACGAGGCGCCGGAGACTTTCCTCGCTCTGCGCAGGGAACTGGGCAAGGCCAAACGCCCGACTCACTACCTGGCCATCCCGCCTCAGATGTTTGAAACCGTGGTGCGACACCTGGAGACATCCGGCTGCGGCAAGGGGGCGCGCGTGCTCGTCGAAAAGCCATTCGGTCGAGATCTGGCCTCGGCCCGGAGACTCAATCGGATCCTGCTCAAGACCTTCGACGAAGAGGCGATTTTCCGGATCGACCACTATCTCGGAAAAAGGCCCGTCAACAACCTCCACTTCTTCCGCGGCGCAAATACGTTCGTTGAGCCGATCTGGAACCGTGACTACATCGAGAGCGTTCAGATCACTTTGGCGGAAGAATCCGGGGTCGAGGGGCGGGGCGGCTTCTACGAAGAAACCGGCGCCATCCGCGACGTGATCCAGAACCACCTCTTCCAGGTACTGACCAATCTCGCCATGGAGACGCCGAAGGGCCCAGGCCGCGAGGCCCTTCGCGATGAGAAGGTCAAGGTCCTTAAAGCGGTTAGAACGGTGAGGTCGAAAGACCTCGTTCGCGGCCAGTTTCGCGGATACCGCCAGGAGAAGGATGTCGCGGCGCGTTCCCGGGTCGAGACCTATGCCGTCATGCGCCTGATGATCGACACGCCGCGCTTTGAAGGTGTGCCTTTCTATCTCCGAGCCGGCAAGCGCCTCCCGGTCACCTGTACCGAGGTGGTGGTCCGACTGCGCCAGCCAAGAACTCAGCATCAAGGCTTCACGCTCAAACCCAATTGCCTGCACCTTCGGATCAGTCCCGAGATTCTCTTCGCATTGAGGATGAACGTGCTGGGCCGCGACGAGCAGGCGCATGGCGAGGCGGTGGAGATGGTGGCTTGCCGGTACGAGGCCGCGGACGAGCCGTCGGCCTACGAGCGCGTTCTGACCGACGCGATGAAGGGAGATGCGACGTTGTTCGCCCGGCAGGACTATGCGGAAGAGGCGTGGCGAATCGTCGATTCCGTCCTGAGCGCGAACACGCCGCTCCGCCGGTACGATAGAAGGACCTGGGGGCCCCGGAGCGCCGGCCTCGCCGTCTCGCCCAGGGGAGGCTGGCACAACCCGGTCAAGAGCGGCCGTCATTGACCGTCGGTCGCCGTGTGCACCCGGCTTCATTTGACTTTCTAATGAAACGTCGGCACACTTCATTGGAATGTCTAATAGAGAACCGTCCAAAACGGAGGTCCTGCGGGGCACGCTTGACCTGATGGTGTTGCAGACGCTGGCCGCACTGGGGCCACAGCACGGGTACGCCATCGGGACGCGGATCGAGCAGGTCTCATCGGGCGCGCTCACCCTGAACATGGGCACGCTGTACCCGGGCCTGATGCGGCTGGAGCAACAGGGTCTGGTGAAAGCCGAGTGGGGCGTCACCGAGAACAACCGCCAGGCGCGTTTCTACGCCATCACCGCGGCCGGACGCCGGCGGCTCGCCACCGAGAGGAAGGCCTGGAATCAGATGGTGGGTGTCATGCAGACGCTCTTCGAGGATCCGGCATGACGCCCCCGCGTGTTCTCTCCTCGCTTCGGGAGTGGACGCGGCGGGTGTGGGGTGCGTTCACCGGGCAGCGGACGGACCGCGACATGGAGCGGGAACTTGAAGGACACATCGCCCTCGCCGAAGATGAATTCCGCCGGCGGGGCCACGCACCAAGTGAAGCGGCGCGGCTGGCCCGGGCAAACTCGGGCGGCTTCACCCAGGCCCTCGAAGCGCTCCGCGATCAGCGCGGTCTGCCGTGGCTGGCCTCGTCGTGGCTCGACGTCAAGCTCGGGCTCCGTCTGCTCGTCCGCAACTGGGGGCTCACGCTCGTGGGGGGACTGGCTATGACGGTGGCGATCGGCATCTCCGCGGTCGTGTTCACTGCGTTCGACGTCGTCTTGTGGAGTCCGCTTCCGCTCGACGAGGGTGAGCGGGTCGTCGCCATCCAGAGGTGGGACCACAAGGCCGGCCGGGTGCGGGACACGGCGGGGCGGGACATCGAGCGCTGGAGCGCCACCATGCGATCGGTCGAGGATGTCGGCGCGTTCCAGACGATCCAACGCAACGCCATCACGGCCGAAGGATCGGTTGAACTCGTGGCCGTCGCCGAGATCTCGGCGGCCGGGTTCCGCGTCGCGAGGGTACCGCCGCTCATCGGCCGGACCCTCGTCGACGCAGACGCCTCGCCGGGCGCAACGCCCGTCGTCGTGATCGGCCACGACGTCTGGGAGCGGCGCTTTGCCCGCGCGCCAGACGTCATCGGACGCGAACTGCGGCTCGGCGAGGACGCGCACACCATCGTGGGCGTCATGCCCGACGGCTTCCGGTTCCCGTTCAACTTCCGGTACTGGGTTCCGCTGCGGCTCAAAGCCGACGCGATGCTCCGCGACGCGGGTCCTGAAGGCGTCGTCTTCGGGCGGCTCGCTCCGGACGCGACGCTCGCGCAAGCGCATGCGGAGGTTTCTGCGCTTGGGATCCTGCCGTCGATCGACGCGGGGCCAGAAGCTGAGGCGACCGAGGCGCGCGTTGTGCCGTACACGTTTGCCTTCACGGGAAATTTCGAACGCGGCGAGTTGGGAATCGCCTGGTCTCTCTCGAGCCTAGCGCTCGTGCTCCTGCTGCTGCCGCCTTGCGCGAACATCGCGATCTTGAACTACGCGCGCACCGTCACACGTCAGCAGGAGTTCGCCGCCCGCCAGGCTTTAGGCGGCAGCCGCGCGCGGATCGTCTCGCAGCTCTTCATCGAGGCGCTCGTTCTCTCGGCTGCGGCCGCCGTGGTCGCTCTGCTGATTCTGCACGTCGTGTCGATCGTGATGGCTGACCGCCTGCAGGGCATCCCCGGTGGCCCGCCCTTCTGGATGACCTTCGGTGTGTCGTACCGCACCCTCCTCTTCGTCGCGGGCCTGGCTGTGGCGGGAGCCGCCGTGTCCGGCCTGGTTCCGGCGCTCCAGGCGACGGGGCGGTTAGCGCAGCTCGGCAGCGGCGCGCTCGCCGGAAGGACCAGCCTGCGGCTCGGCGCCACCTGGACGACGCTCGTCGTCGCGCAGGTCGCCTTCTCGGTAGGCGCTCTGCCGCTGGCCGCCGAACTCGGATGGGGCATGCTGCGGACCGGCGTCATCGGCCCGGGCTTCGCCGCCGAGGAGTACGCGACGGCGCGCGTCACACGGGAAGACGACCGGCGCCTCGACCTCTTTGGTGATCGTCAGCGCGAACTGACGAGACGCCTTCTGGCCGAGCCGGGCATCGCAGGCGTGGCGGCCGCCCTGCGCCCACCCGGCGAAGAGCCATGGGTGTTTGTCGACATCGAGGGCCTCGAAGCGCCCACCGAGGTCCTGAACGGCCGGCTGCCGGGCTTCCTGGCCCGGTTCAACCAGGTCGATTCCGCGTTCTTCGACATGTATCAGGTCCCTGGCCTCGCGGGTCGTGGATTCGAGAAGGGCGACCTTTCTGCCCCGGCCGATGCGGCGATCGTCAACCGCAACTTCGCCGACACCATCGCTCCGGGCGGCAACGCGCTTGGACGCCGTTTCCGGTATGTCCGTGCCGCGGGCGACCAGGAAGTGCAAGGTCCGGAAGCGGACCGTTGGTACGAAGTCATCGGCGTCGTCGACAATCTGCCCGTCACCACCGACGCACGGGTGGCGTACCACAAGGCCGCCCCGGGTCAGTTCCATCCCGCGCACCTGCAGCTTCGACTGAGAGGCGGCTCGGCTGGTCTCGCGGAACGCCTTCGTGAGGTCGCCGCGAGCGTCGACCCGGCGTTGCACGTCGACGAAATCCGCACGCTGGCCGAGATCTATCGCGAACACCGTTTCGGCGACAACGTCGCCACCCTTGCCATCGGCGCGGTCACCGCCAGCGTGTTGCTTCTCTCGGCCGCCGGCCTGTATGCGCTGATGGCGTTCACGGTCGCGCAGCGCCGGCGTGAGATCGGCATCAGGTCGGCCCTGGGCGCTCCGCCCGGCCAGTTGATGGCGGCGGTGTTCCGGCGGGCCTTCTTTCAGATCGGCGCCGGCGCAGCGGTCGGGATTGTCGCCGCGTACCTTGTCGGACGGCTTCTGCCGATCGAGCAGATAGGCGGCCTGCCGATTCCCGGCATCCTCCCCGGCGCGGCTGCGTTCATGCTGCTCGTTGGAGTTCTCGCTTCGCTGGGTCCTGCGCGACGCGGCCTGCGCATCGATCCCACCGAAGCGTTGCGAAGCGAGTAGGGGCACGCCGCGCGTGCCCAGAAACTCCGAACAGCCGGCGGGGATAGGCTAGTCGGGTCATGAACGCCACTGTGTCGTCCGACGTCGAAGCTGAAATCATTTCGTGTCCCTCGTGCGGCGGGGCGAATCGGGTGCGGCGCGAACGTGTGCTCGAAGGTCTGAGCCCGGTCTGCGGGCACTGCAAAACGAATCTCGCCGTGGATGCCGCGCCGGTCACGGTGAGCGATGCGACCTTCGCGACCGAGGTTCTCGGGTTTCCCCGGCCCGTGCTCGTCGATCTCTGGGCGGCCTGGTGCGCCCCGTGCCGGATGATCGCCCCCGCGCTCGAGGAGATCGCCGGGGAGATGATGGGCAAAGTGCGGATCGCGAAACTGAATGTCGATGAAAATCCGCAGAGCCATGCCGGCCTGCGCGTGTCCGGCATCCCGACGCTTGTGATGTTCAAGGGAGGCAAGGAAGTGGATCGCGTGGTGGGCGCCCTCCCTGCTCCGCAGCTGCGCGCCTGGGTCCAGCGCTTCGCCTGAGGTTTGAGTAAAGGGGCGAGGCGAGGGGTCATGGAGCCTGCGAACCGGAAAATCGTCATCGCATTGGCAAGCGCCCTCGGTCTCTGCCTTCTCACCATCGCGTTTCTCCTGGGCCGCCTCTCCGCCAAACCGCAGGTCGTCACACTCGCGACCCCGGCATCGAACCCATCGGCATCGGCCTCCGCCCCTGCGGCGCTCGCCGCGCCTGAATCGCCGGCCCCTTCGATAGAGGCTGCGCCAGCCGCCGCTGACGCGGCGACCCCGCTCAGCCCCGCGCGATCGAATGCGCCGATCCAGGAGATCGCGCCCTCGCCGCCCGCGGGCATCAACGCGGTGGCCACATCGCCCGAGCGAGAGCAGGTCGCGTCCTACTTCGCCGAGGTCGATCGCCTCGAAGACATGGGAGCGGGGGACCCTCAGGCCTTCGCGAGTTCGATGATGCAGTCGCTCTCGTCAGGCGACTTCAGCGAGTTCGACAAGCTGCTCCAGAAAGCTCGGGGCCAGAGACAAAGACTTCTCGCGATCGTGCCGCCGCCGGCGTGCGCCGAACATCATCGCCTCGCGCGAACTCTCTCCGCCGACTCGGTGGCCATGCTGGAACGCCTCAAGGCCGCGCTCATGAAGGGTGACTCCATGGCCCTCATGGGAATCGCCTCGGACGGCAAGACACTCGAGACCCAGGCGAATCAGCTCAAGGCCATGGGCGAGACGATCAAACGGCAAGCCGGTGTTTAGAAGCCTCGCGGGCGAGGAGCGCCTTCTTGCGCTCCACACCCCAGCGATAGCCCGACAGCCCGCCGTCATTGCGAACCACGCGATGACAGGGAATCGCCACCGCCAGTCGGTTCGCGGCGCACGCCTGCGCGACCGCCCTCGCACTTCCAGGCGCCCCGACCTTCCGGGCGACATCCGAGTAGCTCAGCGTGGACCCGATCGGGATTTCCTGAAGGGCCTTCCAGACGCGGCGTTGAAAGACCGTGCCGCGGATGTCGAGAGGCAGATCGAGTCCCAGGCGCGGAGCTTCGACGAAACCCACGACCTTCGCCACCCATCTCTCGAAGGAGCGGTCGCCTCCGACGAGGCGTGCCTTCGGGAAGCGCTCCTGGAGGTCCTCGGCGAGAGCCCTTGGATCTTCTCCAAACAGGATCGCGCACACGCCCTTCTCGCTGGCCGCGACCAGAACCGACCCCAGCGAGGTCTCACCGATCGCGAAACGAATCGCCGTATTCGGACCGCCTTCGCGGAAGTCGGAAGGCGTCATACCGAGCATCCGGTCCGACGTCGCATAGAAGCGACCATTCGAGTTGAAGCCGGACTCGTAGATCGCGTCGGTCACGCTGGCGCTCTTCTTCAGTTGATCGCGGACACGGTTGGCGCGATGCGCGAGCGCGTAGGCCTTCGGGGAGAGTCCGGTGATGCTTCGAAACACGCGGCCGAAGTGGAACCGGCTCATGCCGACAAGACGCGCGATGGCCTCGAAGTCGGGAGACTCCTCGTCTTCGATGAGCTTGCACGCTCTCGCGATGGCCTCGGCTCTTCGGGCCTGAAGCGAGGGCTCGTTCGGACGACAGCGCTTGCAGGGCCTGAAGCCCCGGGCCTCGGCGTCGGCCGTCGAAGGATGGAACTGGACGTTTTCGCGGCGCGCCAGTTTCGAAGCGCACGAGGGCCGGCAATAGACCCCGGTGGTCCGCACGGAGTAGTAGAAGACGCCATCCGCTCGAGTGTCGCGATGCACTATCGCGGCCCACCGGTCTTCATTCCCGCCGAATCGCGCTCCCGCAGTCGTCGTCTTGCCTGCTTCTTTCATCGTTGTGATTTCCATGCCGCGACTCTAGGAGTCGACCCGGGCCCGCCACACTCCGTTTGTTGCTCTCGAAACGGAATTTCCACGAGCGATCATCTCGCCTTCCGGAGGGTGAGGTTGATTCTGCGCCTCCCCAGGGCCGGATGCTCTCCGTCCTTCAGAGGCGCAATGCCGTGAAAGGCCAGACGGGACGGCCCGCCCCACACGGCTACATCGCCGTGGAAGAGCTTCACGCGCTTCGGCCGATCGGTGCGTTCATCGCCTCCGAAGAGGAAGGTCGCGGGAAGGCCAAGTGAGACCGACACAATCGGGGCATTGAAGTCACGCTCGTTCCGGTCCTGGTGCAGGGTGAGCCGTGTGCCCGGCTCGTAGCGGTTGATCAGGCATGCGTCGGGGACGAAGTCGTGGTACCCGGCGGCGGCGGCGGCCCTAAGGGCGAGATCAAGGAAGGGCGCCGGCAACACTGGCCACGAACGGCCGGAATCCGGATCCGCACTTTCATAGCGATAACCGCGCCGGTCGCTCACCCAACCGAAGTCGCCGCAGTTCGTCATGGTCACGGACATCCGATGACCGCCGGGCGTTGTCATGTTGCGCCAGGCCGCGAGGGCGACGACCGTGTCGATCGCGTTCATCAGCGCCTTCTCTTCCGCGAGCGCGAAACCGCGGAGCAGAACCGCTCCCTCGGCAAGCGGTTCGGTCTCGCCTGGCTTCGCCTCCAGATCCTCGAATAGGAGTCCGGTCCCGGCTCGGGTCTTCATGCCGCGTCGTGAAAGATCACACCCAGAGTATGACGATGGCCGGCGAGGATCCGGCTGACCCCGTGTCGCATGTTGACCCGATAGAAACCGCGGGCGCCGCGCATCGGGCGGTGATGGACCGCGAAGATCACGGCATCCCCCTGGGCGAGAGGAACCACCGCGGCTCTCGACTGCATCCTCGGACGCTGTTCGGTCAGCACGAACTCTCCGCCGGTGAAGTCGGTCTCGGGTGCTGCGAGCAGAACCGCGACCTGGAGCGGGAAGACATGTTCGCCATAGAGATCCTGATGGAGGCAGTTGTAATCCCCTTCACCGTACTGAAGCAACAAAGGCGTTGGCCGGGTTTGACCCGCGGCATGGCAGCGAAGCAGGAAGTCGTCGTGATCATCGGGAAACCGCGTCTCGAGGCCCATGGCTTCGTTCCAGCGGTTCGCGACCGCGCGCAGACGCGGATAGAAGGCGGCGCGAAGCTGGTGCACGGTCTCGGGCAGCGGATACGCGAAGTACTTGTACTCGCCGCGGCCGAAACCGTGACGCCCCATGACCACGCGGCTGCGGAAGACGGCGTCATCCGAATACAACCGTGCGACCGCGCGCGACTCCGAGGGGGACAGGAGCGCGGGGATGCGCGCCCATCCGTCCGAATCGAGATCGGCTTCGACGCGCGGCCAGTCGAGGGCGTCCACGCGGTCGGAGACTGCGGGCCGGGGCGTAATTTCTGGAACAGCGGTCATCGGGGGACGGTAGCTGAAGCGGGCGCGAAGGCGCACTTCGGTTCTTGCTTTCGAATCGACGCGTGGTCACGCGCAGCGTGCCCCTACCCTTGTGGCGGGCCCTCAATCCCTTTCTTGAAATACGTGTCGGTTCCGTCGAGCCAGTCTTTTCGGATCGGGCTGAAGATGTCGAGTTCCAAGGTGTCCTCGAGGGCGGTCGCCTCGTGTTCCACCCAGGCGGGAATCACGATGATCTCGCCTTTGCTCACCACGAACTCCTCGCCCGCCACCACGAGCCGCAAGGAGCCTTCGAACACATACGTCAGCTGCTCGCTCACGTGCGAGTGCTTCGGGACGTAACTTCCCTTCTTGAGGGAAATCATTCCCGCCATCGCCTGGGCCCCGGTCACGACCTGTCTCGTGATCGTGGGCGTCAGGGTTTCCGTCGGAACTTCGGACCAGACCACCTTGCGGACACCATTGTTGGACATGGTCGAATGGTAAACGAGCCGCCAATTCGAAATGGCAGAATCAATTCGATGAACGTCTTCGACTCGAGCGCCTCGGCCCTCCCCATCATCGTTTCGGGCGACCCTCGTCTGCGGCAGCGCTCGACGGAGATCGAAGCCGCCGACTCGAATCTGATGGACGAAGCGTCGCGCCTCATCGCCACCCTTCGCGACTTTCGGGAACGAAGCGGTTTCGGGCGGGCCATCTCCGCGGTCCAGGTCGGCGTGATGAAGCGGCTTGTCGCGATGAATCTCGGAGCCGGGCCCTTCATCCTCATCAATCCCGAGATCACCTGGCGCAGCGACGAGACGTTCCTCGTCTGGGACGACTGCCTGAGTGTGCCCGACGTT
>CAZBTT010000093.1:0-12588 GCA_964494295.1 uncultured Acidobacteriota bacterium | reverse complement strand
ATGAGGATCCTGCACATAGACACCGCGACGGAATGGCGCGGCGGCCAGAACCAGATCGTCCTCACCGCGGAAGGGCAGATCGCCCTCGGTCACGACGTCCTCGTCTTCGCGAATGCGAAGGGAGAACTCGCCGCCCGCGCCGCCCAGGCGACCGTGCCCGTCCACCGGGCGGAGGTGGGACGCGGCGATCTCTCGTGGCTCACCATGTCCGCGATTCGCGGGGCGGCAATCGCGTTTCGCCCCGATGTGATCCATGTCCACGAATCGCACGGAATTCCCGGCGCGATCCTGGCCGCGGGACAGGCGTCTCGCCGTCCCCGCCTGGTTGCGAGCCGGCGCGTGGACTTTCCCCTGGGCCTGGTCTCGAGGCTCAAGTACGGGCGGATGGACCGGATTCTCGGGGTGAGCCGCGCCGTTTGTGATGTGCTCGCGAAGAGCGGCCTGTCTGAAACAAAGATCGCGCTGGTCCACGAGGGTGTGAAGGATCGGCCCGCGCAACCGGGGGGACGCGACGCGCTCCTCGCCCTGGGCGTTCCCGCGGGCGCGCCGCTTGTGGGCAACGTAGCGCAACTCGTCGACCACAAGGATCAAGCGACGCTGCTTCGCGCCGCGGCGGTCGTACTTGCCGCCAAACCCGAGTGCTGGTTCGTGATCTGCGGCGATGGCCCTCTGCGTCAGGATCTCGAGGCGCTCGCGCGTTCGCTCGGAATCTCCGAGCGTGTGATCTTCGCAGGGTTCCGGGCCGACCTCGACGCGCTCATCCCTTGTTTCGACATCTTCTGCCTCTCGTCGCATCTCGAGGGTCTTGGCACCTCGGTGCTCGACGCGATGTGTTTCTCGAGGCCGGTGGTGGCGACGCGCGCCGGCGGCATTCCCGATGCGGTGATCGACGGCGAAACCGGCCGGCTCGCTGCGCCACGGGACCCTGCCGGCCTGGCTCGCGCGTTGATCGAAACCCTGGACTCTGACTCGAACCGCGCCCGGTATGGCGCAGCCGGTCGGCAACGTTTCGTGAAGGAGTTCACGAGCGCCGCCATGACGGAGGCGACGCTGCGGGAATACGGGCGGCTGTAAGAAGTTCTTAGCCGAGAAGGCCGGAGAGGAACAGCGTGCCGAAGTGAAGGGTGAGAACAGCTTTCCCTTCGAACTTGCCGTGGCCAGGGGTGATGTCGATCAGCATGTGGCCGGCGGGGGCGATCTTCGGGTCGAACAGGGACTCGAGTTTGATGACCTTGGTGGGATCGGGGGTGGCGCCGCGGGCGAGCACGCCGTTGTAGAGCGCCATTGTCCAGTCGGTCTCGCTGTTCTTGATCACGCCGATCACATATTCACCGGCCGCCGCGATCACCTTCTCGCCGGACTTGAGGTCGGCGGAGAGTTTCAGCTTCGGGTTCCTCGGTGAGGTGAAGACACCCACGGCCGCGCTGGTCGCGCGGGTCTCGTTGGCGGGCGTCGTGTTGTAGGTGACCGATGCTTCGATGCCGCCGGGAAGCGTCGCGGTGATCGTCTTGTTGAAATGGGGATGGGCGGAGGCGTAGGCGCCGAGGCCGGCCAGGGTGAGGACGGCAAGGGCGCGTTTCATGGCAAGAGTGCGGTTGTTCATCGCGAGTGTGTCTCCTTCGTTTCTGGAAGTGGGGACCGGCCCGAGCCGGCTGTTTTTTGATGCTATCTCTTGTCGCTGCCGCCCCTGCTTCAATACGCGACGCGCAGGGACTGCCAGCCGTCTTCCGCGTGGGTCCGCAGCGCGGGCCCGAGACGTCCGCGGTCGGAGGCGGCGCGGACTCCCGAGGAGGCCGCCGGACACGCGCCCGTCGCCACATACGAAAGGGCGGTGGCGAGAGACGCTTCCCGGGCATCGCCGAGCGGATGGGCGAGGTCGTCGGCGGCGCGGCAATCCGGCACGAAGCCCTCGAAGTAGTCGCCCTGACCACGGGCGTTCTGCACGCTGAACGCCACCGGCCAAAGCATCTTTTCGCAGATCCTGAAACCGTACTGGCCCACCGGCTTCCCGTAAGAGTTGTCGCCGATGACCACCACGGGCATGAAGGGCTTGAGCGCATTGATGATCAGTTCGCTCGCCGACGCCGAGGACTTCGTGGTGATCACGATGAGCCGGTTCAGGGGGAACGCCGAGGCCGGCCGTGGAAAGCGGATGGAGTTGTTCTGCGAAGAGCGCTTGTCGTTGTGGACGTATTGCGCGAAGACCTCGCCGGAGGTTCGGTCGCCGCCGATCAGGCCGCCCAGGTGCTGGGCCACCGCGATCAGGCCGCCCCCGTTGTAGCGCACGTCGAGAACCAGCTCCGTGGCTCCCGCGGCGCGCGCCTGGGCGAAAGCGGCATCGAGCGCCGCGTACGACGGTTCGACGAAGTTCTTGAGGACGATGTAGCCCGTGGTCTTCCCTCCGGCCTGATGGACGCTGACGTGAGGAACGGTGGGGATCGTGACCACCCTCTTCACGATCCGGCCCGACTTAGACTCACCGGCCGCGTTCTTGAATTCCACGTTGACCGAGTAACCCGCTTCCTCGCCGCCCCAGATCGTCCCCCACTCGCCGTCTTCGTAGGTCCGCTGGATCGACTTCCCGTTGACGGTGAGGATCTCGCTGCCCCGATCGAAGCCGACTTCCGAGGCCGGCGACGCGGGGAAAACGTCGGTCACGCGGAGTTCGTAACCGGTGGTGAACTTCATGGAGAAGCCGAAACCGAGGTACTGGGACTCGCCGTAGAAGGCCTGGCTCGAGGCTGCGCTCGAGATATAGCTGAAGGTGTTGTCGAGCGGCCGATATCGCACCGCGTCGAGGAGGGCGTCGGGGTCCGCGAAAATGAACGGACTGACCGATGGGATTTTGTCGTACCAGTAGTACCAGTCCCGGAGGGTCTGATACACCGTCTGGTTCTGCGAAGCGATGGCGCAGTCCTGGGCCTGCGCGGTGGACGCGAAAGCGGCGAGAACGAGAGTGAGCAGTCTGCGCATGGAATCCTTCCTGGTTCGGAAGGGAATCGTAAGCCCACGGGCTCGCGCGACCAAAGAAGGGGTGTCCGAACCGCCATCGGCCGGAGTAGATTTGGATGTGCCTCAAGCGGTTCTTCACGTCTGCGACAAGTTCGGGGTTTCCGGATCGACCATCCACGGAGTGTCCCGGCTGTTCGCCTGGTGGTTTCCCCGCTACGACAAGGCGCGGTACGTGCCCCACCTCGCCGGCCTCAAGAACGACGATGAAGCGACTCGCGCGCTGCGCAAAGAGGGCGTTTCGGCCCGGATGTTTGGGCGAAGCCCGTTCGACCCGCGTCTCATTGGCGACATCGGCGCCGAAATCGAGCGGACGCGCGCGCGCATCCTCCATGTCCACGGCTACGCGGCTTCGAATTTCGGACGGATCGCGGCGAGGCGCGCCCGGATCCCCCTGATCCTCCACGAACATTTCGCGGATCCGAAGATGCCCCCGTATCAGAAGATCCCCGACCTGTTCCTGCGCGATCTCACCGATCGTGCGATCGCGGTCAGCCAGTCCACCGCCGACTTCCTGATCAAGAGCCGCCACGTGCCGGAGGACCGCGTCAACGTGGTATTCAACGGCGCGCCGCTTGATGAGTTCGCGCCCCGCTCACGGGACGACGGCTACGCCGTGCGAGCCGAACTCGGGCTCCCGATGGACGCTCCCCTTGTGACCACCCTCGGGCGTCTCAACGCTCAGAAGGGCCACGACACCCTCATCGCCGCCGCGGCCACCGTCGTGGCCCGAATGCCGAGCGTGCGTTTTCTGATCGCGGGCGACGGCGACCTGCTACAGGCCCTCAAAGCGCAGGCGGCGGCCCTCGGCATCGCGAACGCCTTCGTCTTCGCGGGACATCGCCGCGATGTTCCCGAGATCCTCGCCGCCACCGACGTGTTGTGCATCTCCTCGAACTACGAGGGCACCCCGCTTGTCCTCTTCGAGGCCATGGCCGCGGGCAAGGCCGTCGTGTCGACCGCGGTCGATGGTTGCCGCGAGGTCATTCAGGACAAACGCACCGGCCTCCTCGTCCCGCCGAAGGACCCGGAGGCCCTCGGGGAAGCCCTCGCGAAAGTCCTCGGGGACAGCGCCTTGCGGGGTCGCCTCGGAAGCGCCGCCCAGGTCGCGTCGAAGCGATATGACATCCAGGAGTGCATGCGCCTGATGCAGCAGATCTACGACGACGTGATCCGCGAGAGAAAAGCCGCCTAGAGCTTAGGACGCTCCCCGCAGCATGCGGTCCGTGGCCACTCGATTCCGGCCGGATGACTTTGCGAGATAGAGCGCGGCGTCCGCGTTGCGGATCAGGCCTTCCTCGTCGAAATCGGGAGGGCCGGCAGTCGCGACACCGAGGCTGATCGTGACCGGCTCCGAAACGTCCCCGTCCCCCGCCCGGACCTTCGCTTCGATCTGCGCGCGCAGGCGTTCCGCGAACTGCCGGGCCTCCTCGTGGCCGGTGTGAGAGAGCAGGACCACGAACTCTTCGCCGCCCCAGCGGAACAGCAGTTCCTGGGCGGAGAGCACGTCCGTCGCGTGACGGGCGACGCTGGCGAGCGCGAGGTCCCCTTCGGCATGGCCGAAGCGGTCGTTGAGTTTCTTGAAGTGATCGACATCGAAGAACACGAGCGACATCGGGCGGTTGAGGCCAAGCGAGCGTTCGGCCTCCCGGGCGAAGAGCCGTTTGAAGGCGCGCCGGTTGAAACAGCCGGTGAGATCGTCGCGCAGGCTGCGCTCGCGGTGCTGGTCGCCAATCCCCGCGAGCGTCGCGGTGAGGGCCATGGTCGTGATCAGCAGGACGACCACGAACACGCCGACGAACAACCCCATCTCCCGCAGTCGCGGAAGGAGAGGATCCCCGGTGACGGTTACCGCGAAGTCGGGGATCTGGAGCGCGCTTTCGAGGAGCTGCACGCCGAGAAGGACCAGGAGACCAAGCGTCGCCCACACGAAGAGCAGGAGGAGAAGCATCTTCGTCGTCGAGGTCTCGCGCTGCGGGGGAACCCCCACGGCATCCCGCAGCCAGGACTGAACCTGATTTCCGGTGAGCCACAACAGCGGGGCCGCGAGCGCCACCATTTGAAAGAAGTCGCCCAGGATCCACCCAAGCCACAGCCGCTGCCCTTCATCGAGTGCGGTGCGCAGCGCCGCGTTGTACAGCATGATGTCGACCGACGAGGCGGTGGCCGCGATCAGCGCCGCCGCCGCGTAAAGCCCCCAGTCGCGCAGGCGTGGCAGGTCCGGCTGGACGCGGAGGATGAGCAGAAGGAACCAGAGCAGCAGCAGTTCGATCGGGCTTCCCAGAGCAAAGAAGGCGGCGCGGGGCGCGCTCAGGCCGCTGTAGAGGCCGCTCGCGAGCGTCGCGAGATAGGCGGTGGTGGCGCCGAAAGCGGGGCCGATCCAGAGAGTGAGCAGGACTCCGATCAGCACCGGCGGGTAGACGCTGAAGCCGAGAGTCCAGCCGCCCACGTGGATGGGCATCCCGCTCCAGTTGAGTCTGGCTTCGAGCAGGGCGAGAGCGATTGCGGCCGCAGTGCTCAATCCCCAGACCGCGAGAACCTTAGGCACCGACGCCGCCCGAGAGCCTTTGAGCACAGTGCGGAGCGGCCACCAGGCCAAACCGCTCCTTCCAAGGTCCGCCGTCCCGTCGAATCTCATCGCCGAGGGACGCTTATTTCTTGCCGCGCTTCGCCCTCGACGCGGACTTCTTCCCGCGCGCGAGCGATGCGTACAGCAGGAAGAGGCCGGCGGCGAGGCCGACCCAGACCCAGAGGGAGATCCACGAGCCCGTGACCTGGCCGCGCAAGAAACCGAACCCGCCCGCCGACACCAGCAGGAACAGGGGAAGCAGGGCCGGGGCGAGGAACTTGCCGGGAAGGGAGGGAGGGAGCAGATTGGGGAGCAGGCCCGCGAAGAGCGCCATTTCGGGCTCCGCATACAGAAGGAGAACAAAAAGAATGGAATACGCGCCGCGGAACATGATCCGCGTTCTCTCCGCGCGAAGTACGACGAGGCCTGGAATCAAAGTAGCGAAACCGATGAGGAAGATCAGCCAACCCGGCCACACACCGCGTCCCACGACCAGCCATGAGTCGGACCGGGGTGTGGGGGCGATCGAACCATCCACGCCGCGGATGGCCTCGAAAGCCACTTCGCCGAGCTTGATGGCCGCGTTGTCGCGCGGCCCCGCTTCGATCGGGCTCAGGGCCTGCGGCCCGAGGAACCTCCGGGAGTAGGGGGTCTCCGTGGCGAGAACCACTCCAAGACCCGCGGCGATCGCACTCGCCGCGGTCGGGTCGCAGGGCGTCTTGAACGCCCGGATGAAGGGCTGCGTGAGCAAAGCGATGTTCGGATCGTCGAAAGAGAACTCGACCTCGTTGGGGATTCCCCGAAGGGCGGACTCCACGAGGTCACGGCTCGCGATTCCGCGCGACCCCCGCGGATTCGTGCGCCCGCACGCGGGGACGACCAGTGCGGGAACCCCGCCCGAGGTTCGCAGGGTCGAGGCGTCGATCAGGAACACGCCGTCAACAAGACCCACGCTCCGCCCGAGGGTGTCGAGATAGTGCGTGAGGCCCTGCCCCTCCGCCTCGCCTCCGTCGAACGAGGCCACGATCCAGGTCTTCGCCGGCTGGGCCTGAGCGGCCCGCCTTCCGATCTCGATGAGCAGGGCCAGGGAGCGCGACCGGTCTGAAACGTCCTCGAGATCCTTGCGCGAGTCGTGGTGGGTCGCCACGATCAACAGACGGTCGGTGCGGCCGGGGATGCGCGCGACCACGTTCGATCCGGGCGACCCCTCGGAAACGAACTCCTCGACCACGGTCTGAGAGAGCCCGGCTTCCTTGAGTTTGGCCGCGACAAACTGGGCCGCCGCCTGATTCCTCGGCGATCCGAAAGGATGCGGTCCAAGGGCGTTCAACGTGGCGCTCGTCTGGGCGATCACGGCTGCGTCGAGAGTCGCCGCGGCGAGGAGGGCAAGTGAGATCAAGGGGGGGATTATAGTTGCCGCATTCGGCGCGTTCCTGACCGCGTCCTGACCAAGGTGGATCCCATGTCTCTACGCTTCCGCTTCTCCAGTCCGAAATGGCTCGGTTCCGCGGTCCTCTTTCTGGGGCTTTCGTCCCTCGCCACGGCCGGCGACATCGTGGGCAGGGTGGATCTCACGGAGAAGGGCGGAAAGAAGGCAACAGACCTCTCGGATGTCGTGGTCTACGTCGAGAGTTCGAAGGCCCGGCCGAAAGCGGGCAAGGAAGTGGTCACGATGAAGAGCAAGAGCTTCACGCCCCATGTCCTCGCGGTGGGCGTGGGCACGACAGTCGAGTTTCCGAACGAGGACCCGATCCTTCACAACGTCTTCTCGGTCTCCGGCGAGGGATTCGACCTTGGTCTTTACAAGAGACCCAAGAGCGGCTCGCGCACCTTCGAGAAACCCGGCGTCTACACGATCTACTGCAACATCCATCCTCAGATGAGCGCCCTTGTCATGGTCCGTGACAACCCTCATTTCGCGAAAGCTTCGAAGGACGGCTCGTTTCGTATTGAGGGCGTTCCCGCCGGCGAGTACAAGGTTCGCGCCTTTCACGAGCGTGCGGGTGACGGGACGGTGGTGACCGTAAAGGTCCCGGCGACCGGCGACACCGCGCCCCTCAACTTCAACCTCGATGCGGCGTCGTACAAGCGGGTGCCGCACAAGAACAAGTTCGGCAAGGACTACGGGCGCGAGGCCTACTGATGGGACTCACTAAGAAGATCCTGCTCTTCACCGCCCTCCTGACCGTGGGCATCGTGGCCGCGACCCTCGTGTTCACCACGGTCCAGGCCAACGCACTCGCCCAGGCCAACCTGAGCGACCGTCTCACCGCGGCCCGGGGTATCTGGGACACCTTCGATACGGACCGGCTGGCCAAGCTCAAGCTTGGTGTGCGAACGCTCGGCAACGAGCCCGCCTTCAAGGCCCTGATCGAGGCCGGCGACGCGGAGACGATCGCCGATACCCTGGTCGAGCGCCGCGAGGATCTGCTTCCGGACTTCTTCATCGTCACGGACCCGGCCGGCCTGCTGCTCGCTCGCTCCGACAAGCCGACCGAACGAGGCACCGATCTTTCCAAGGACCCGGTCGTCGGCATGAGCGTGCAGGGCGAAGAAGCCGCCGGTCTCTGGCAGGAAGGGGATCGGGTTTTCCACGCGGTGTCGGCCCCGCTATCGACCCAGGAGAATCTCCAGGGCGTCCTTCTGGCCGGATACGCTCTCGATGCCGCGGTGGCGACATCACTTCGCAAGCTGACCGGCGCGGACGTAGCCTTCCTGACCGGAGCGGGCCAGACCGTGTCGTCTTCCTCCCTGGGGCCGCTCGAGCCGTTGCTCGCCGCCGCTCTCAAGAGCGTCGGCGCGGTGAAGCCCGGCGAGGCTTTCGACCTCACCGTCGCGAACGAGCGCTACCGCGCCATTTCGTACACCCTCAACAATGCGGCGCACCGCCCGGTGGGATCGTTCGTGGTCCTCGCGAGCTACGCGAAGGAGATGGCGCCCTTCATCGAGTTCCGAAACGCGTTGTTCATTGTAGGCGGCCTGACCACCGCGCTCGGTCTTCTCGGGGCGTTGTGGATCGCGCGCCGGATCACCGACCCCATCTCGCTGCTCGTGGATCGCGTTCACAAAGCGCGCGACGGCAGTTTCGCGGGCGCCATTCCGGTCCAATCGAGCGATGAGGTAGGCGCGCTCGCCAAGGCCTTCAATGGGCTCCTGACCGAACTGCGGGAGAAAGAGCAGTTCATCGAGTTCATGAGAACCGCCCAGGCGAGCGGAGGAACCACCAACCTTCCCCCCGGCGCCACGATCGGCTCGGGTGAAACCGTCGGTCTTTCGGGCGCCACCGCGTCGGGAGCGCTGCCTGGAGGCGACGCCAATCTCACCATCGGTTCGATGTTCGCGAACCGCTACAAGGTCCTCGAGACCCTCGGGCGCGGCGGCATGGGCGTCGTGTTCCGCGCGAAGGACAACCAGCTCGACGAAGTGGTGGCGCTCAAGACGCTCCGCTCCGATGTTCTCTCCCAGGACCCTACGCTGCTTCAGCGGTTCAAGCTGGAGATCAAGCTCGCCCGAAAGATCACGCACAAGAACGTCCTGCGCACCCACGACTTCGGCGAGTGGGCCGGAACGCCTTACATCTCGATGGAGTACCTCGAGGGAGTGACGCTCAAGGATCTCCAGAAGCGCAAGGGCGCCCTTCCCTTGGGCGTCGGGCTGCAGATCGCGAAGCAGATGTGCCACGGGCTCGCCGCCGCGCACGCTCAGGGCGTCATCCATCGCGACATCAAGCCGCAGAACATGCTGATCATCCCGGAGACCGGCGATCTCAAGATCATGGACTTCGGCATCGCCACGGTGTCGAACGTGAAGGACGAGAGCCACCCCGGCGATTCCGCGATCACCGGCGCGGGCGTGGTGCTCGGCACTCCAGACTACCTGGCTCCCGAACTCGGCCGCGGACAGCAGGCCGACTTCCGCTCCGACATCTACTGCATGGGCGTGGTTCTCTTCGAACTCTTCTGCGGCAAGCTGCCTTTCACCGGCGAGTCGCCGCTTGCGATCGTGGTGCACCACATGCAGACACCGCCGCCTCTCCCGCGGTCGATCAAGCCCAAGCTGCCCGAAGACCTGCAGGCGGTGATTCTGAAGTGCCTGGAAAAGGAGCGCGAGAAGCGTTTCCAGACCGTCGATGAACTCACCGACGCCCTGAACGCGATCTCCGAACGCCAGGCCGCCTAGAGGCCAGGGTTTCGCTCTACCGCGGACGGACCATCGCGAGGGAGATCCGCACCGGACCTTCCGAGGTGTCGATCAGGACGCCGCTCGAATCGAGCGAAGCGACAGCGCCGTCGGCGAGAACGTCGCCGAGGCGAAGGGCCACGATCTCGCCAAGCGGCGAATACGCGAACGCTGTGAACTCGTCGCCGGATCGACCGATCCCCGCAAGCGCCATTTCCTCGACGGTCAGGTCGCGGGCGCGGAAGATCACGCGTCCGAGGGTGGAGGCGGCGATCGGCCCCGTTTCTCCCTGCTGGCCGTGGATCCGGAGCAGCCGTGTGCCCTCCTCGCGTGTCTCGCCGAGATCGAGAACCGCGAGGACGGCCCGGCGGACATCATCGATCGCGGCATCGCGCACGAAAAGGCTGAGCCTCGAGAGGTTCTGTGGGCCGAGCGCCGCATAGGAAGGCTCGGCTTCCGCGATCGCCGAGAGAACTTCTTCCCCGCGCAGCCGCTTCGCGCGAAGCGAGAATCGCCCCGACGGCGCCGGCTCGTCGGGACCCGGGAGAGTGAGATCCGGCGCCTGGGCCGCGCGCAGGATGCGGACCGATCCCACCTGGTCCACCCGGACGGGGAGCGCCTTCAACGTGTCCTCGAGTGAAGCACCCGCGAAATCGACGTGCACTCGACCGCGCACGGTCTCCGCGACCACGAAGGGTTCGCGCGTGAGCGATTCCAGCATCGCGGCGATGTCGGCAAGGTCGGTGTCCACCGCGCGCAGAGAAATGCCTCCAAGCGCGGAACCGGAGGCCCGGAGGGTCGGCGACGGTCCGGGAGCGCTCTGCGGATCCCGGTCCCGGCGGCAGAGAGGTTCGGTGGGACGAAAGGGCTCGTCGACCGGAAGAGGCAGTGCGGCCTCGGGACCCGCTCGGAACGATTCGCCCACCGCCTCGAACTGATAGCAGCCATCCTGGGGCAGGCGGGAGAACTCGCGCAGCCGGAAGAAGCCGCCCTCGAGCCGTCTCTCCAGCGAGTCTGCAGCACCCATTCCCGCCACCACGCCGCGCAACGTGAATCGGCCGGTGTCGCCATCGAGCGAGCCGAAGGTGAGGGCCGCGGCCGCGTCGCGGAAGGCCGAGCCGGTTTCCGCCAGGAACATGCGCGCGGAGGTCTGTCTCCGGCGCAGGTCGTCGAGGGCGATGGTCTTGTCGAGCGCGATCTGTTCGTCGCGCGCGAACCGGGCCGCCTCTTCGCGAGACGCGCCCCGAGTGCGATCGCGTGTGCGGTCCGTGCCGAGACTGGCCAGAGGCGCCGCTCGCACGGGTCGATGATGAAGGCGAACGCGCGCCTCGACAGCCACGCCGAACTCGCCGGCGCGAAGGATGAGGCTCTCCACATCGATGAGCCGCGGAGATCCCTGGAGGGCGCGGAAGAACCGGTCGGCGTCCGGGTAGGTCGAGGTGGCGGTGATGACACGCCGGGACTGGCCCAGGGACCCCGATTCCGTGATCGTCGGAGAGCCGAGCGCGATGTCGCGCAATCCCGCCTCGCTGGCGATCTGGCCGAGCAGCGTGGCGTCCGCCTCGGGAGTCGGGCCATCGGGCAGGGAGCGTCGCAGTTGGGCGAGATGTCGATCGAGAAGCTGCCGCTCCTCCGCGTAGGGCCGCCCGGTGGTCCCCTGAAGCAAAGCGGTGACGAGGAGAAGAGGGAGGAGGGGCGACATCCGTGGGGCGAGACTATAGAAGGAAGCGGCCTGTATTAGCCTCACCGCAAGTCCCATCACCCATCAAGGAGTCTCCCCATGAACGCAATGAAGGCCTTCGGCCTGAGCCTGCTCGCAGCCGCCACCGCCACCGCCACCGTCTCCGCCGGAACCCCGCGCACGGTCGTGAATCCGAGGAGCGAGGCGCTCAACAAGAACGAACCGCCCTTCTCGGGAGCCGTCCGCGTCGGGGACACGCTCTACATCTCCGGCCAGATCGGTCTTGGACCCGACCGCAAGCCTCCCGCGGACGTGGCCGCGGAGGCGAAGCTCGTGATGGACGCGATGAAGAAGCAGGTCGCCGACGCGGGGATGACCATGGACGACCTCGTGAGCGTGCAGATCTATTGTTCGGACGTTCGCCACTACGATGCCTTCAACGCGGTCTATCGGACCTATTTCACGAAGGAGTTTCCGGCGCGGGCCTTTCTGGGCTCGGGCGCTCTCCTGTTCGGGGCGCGGTTCGAACTGGTTGGCATCGCGGTGAAGCGCTGAACCCGCCCCTTTTCACCGAGGCGCCGGCCAGAGGATTCACCACGCGCTTCGCCCCCGCCCCCACGGGCGTCCTTCACCTCGGTCACGTGGCGAGTGCTATCGCGGTGTGGGGTGTGGCGCGGGCCTTCGGCGGCAGGGTTGTTCTGCGCCTCGAGGATCACGACCGGACTCGTTCGCGGCCGGAGTTCGAGACGCAGATCCTCGAAGACCTCGAATGGCTCGGCTGTGTCGCGGACTTTCGAGCACCCCGTCAGAGTGAGCGCGGGCCGAGATACGCGGAGGCGCTGGGCCAGCTGGCGGATGCCGGCCTTGTTTACCCATGCGCGTGCTCGAGGAAGTCGATCGCGGAGATCGTCGGCTCGAATGAGGGTGAGGTTCGTTATCCGGGGACCTGCCGCGTCCTCGATATCGATGGCGCGATTCACCAAGGCCGGCGGATCCTCCTCGCGTCCGAGCGCGTCTCGTTCAACGATCTCCGGCCCGGGCTGGTCGAACCGGTCCCCGACGACCTCCCAGGCCAAATCCCCGCCCGCCAACCCCAATGACCCCGGACCCTACCATTCCGCGTTTTTGTCCCACAACCCCACCCAGGGCA
>CAZBTT010000092.1:0-12594 GCA_964494295.1 uncultured Acidobacteriota bacterium | reverse complement strand
CGGACGCCCTCGAAACCGATCGCGTGATCGTGATCAACCAGTCGATGGTCCGGCACTGGGAAGGCCAGGATCCGCTGGGCTCGCGAATCTCCACCGACAATGGCCAGACGTGGGCGACCGTCGTGGGTGTGGTGGCGGACGTGAAGCAATTCGGCCTCGACCGCGAGTCCGTGGCGCAGGTCTACACGCCGCTGCGGCAGAGCCAGGGGCTCGCTGGACGGATCCTCGTGCGCACATCGGGGGATCCGGCGGCGGCGGCGCAGTTGATCAAGAACGCCGTACGCGCCCTCGACCCCGACATGCCGATAAAGAACATTCGCACCCTCGGAGAGATCCGCGAGGACTACCTCGCAACCCCGAGACTGACCGCGGCCCTGCTCGCGATCTTCGCCGGATTGGCGCTTCTCGTCAGCATGGCCGGGCTTGGCGGCGTCATCGGAACCTCGGTTTCGCAAAGAACCCAGGAGTTCGGCCTTCGAATGGCGCTTGGAGCGACCCGGAAGAGCGTGCTCCGCATGGTGGTGCAGCAGGGATTGCGACTCGTCGTATCCGGCCTGCTGCTTGGCGTCGTCGCGTCCTACGCGTTCACGAATCTGTTGTCCGGGTATCTCTTCGATACGCAGGTCACCGATCCCGTGACCGTGGGCTCGGTGCTGCTGACCTTCGTGGTCGCGGGCTTGCTGGCCTGCCTGGGGCCGGCACTCCGGGCCACTACGGTCGATCCCCTGGTGGCGCTTCGGACCGAGTAGGTCCAGAAGCGGCCGGCTTCGCACCCATCGCCGTTCTCATGGCGGCATGAGCCTCGGCGGGCGTCCAGTCGTTCCCCGAAAACTCCTTCACGAGTTTCCCATCCGGCCCCACGACCACGGTGACCAGGGAATGCGCGAAGTCACCGCCTTCCTTGAAGAACACCAGGCCGAAGAACTGGCCCAGCCGGCCCACCTGTTCTTTCGTGCCGGTCGCGAGTTTCCAGCGCGCGAAAGGGCCCGTGCCGCGATCCTTGACGAACGCGGAACCAAACGCCTGAAGAACCTCGGGCCGGTCGAACTCGACGTCGAAGCTCACACTCAGAAGACGACCTTTTTCGCGCAGGTCGGAGTCCCCTTCGATGAGGTTCTCGAGGTCCTGGAAGTTCTTCATCATCCGCGGACAGAACTCGGGGATGGGGCAGCGTGTGTAGATGAACGTGAGAACCAGCGCCTTCCCCCGATAGTCCGAAATCCGAAGCGGCTTGCCGTCCTGGTCCTCGAGAAGGACATCCACCACGCTTTCGCCCTCCTTCGACTCCTTCGGGACCGGCGCGCTCATCCCCGAGGGCGGCTCGTAGCGGACGACGTTCACTTTCTCGATCCAGCTTTCGTTCGCCTTGACCACCAGGGTGGCGGTGATGACGTCGCCGCGGCGCAGGCGCTCGAGACGCATGCCCTGAAAACGCGCGAGGAAACCGGTCTCCTCGGGCATCTTGAAAGGCATGGTCATGGCGGGCATGAGGCCCGGGATCTCTTCGTGAGCCACGAGCAGCTCCCGATCCAGAATGTCGAGGCCCTCGATCTTGCCCTTGAGCGGGTAGCGCGTCGTGCCATCGTCGGGCGCGCATCCGAGGTTCGCGCTGATGGCCAGCATGACTATCGCGACGCTGAATCGGCGCAGGTTCACAGGCGGGGACGCTCCGCGGCTATGTCCCGGGGCGAGAGGACGACGGCGCGTTCCTGCCGCACTTCTTCGGGGGTGATCGGCTTGAAGTCCCGCGGGAGGAGCGCGTCGTTGCCCCAGGACGTGAGGACATGGTTCAGGACATCCGCGACCTGTTGATCCTTGAGATACCGCAGCGGGGTCATGATCGCGTCGTAGCGCTTGCCGGAAACCTCGATGGGTCCGGCCATTCCATTGAGAACAATCCGAATCAGGTGGCCGCGGCCGCCCGCCTCGAGCATCCTGACCGCATGTCCGGCAAGAGGCGGGGCGAGGGTCGCCAGGGACTTGCCATCGGGCGCGTGGCAGCTGGAGCACAACTTGCCGTAGATCTGGGCCCCGCCGGTGGCTACCAGTTCGGTTGGCGGTGGGGGTTCGCAGGCCGCGACGAAGAAGGCGACACCCACGATCATGCGACGCACGAGTCCAGTTTAAGAGCCAGGACTTGAAAACAGGATGCGCTAGGGTTTCACCACCGGAAACTCCGGGAAGCGCGTCCAGTCCTCGAACGAACCGTCGTAGAGCAAGACCTTGTGGCCAAGCGTCCGCGCCGCGAAGAGCACCGCGGTTGCCTGCTGGCCAAGATGGCAATAGGCAAGAACGGTATCGCCGGGACCGACCCCGGCTTGCGCGAAACGGGCCGCCAGATCCTGGGGCGAGCGGAGCATCAGCCGTTCGTCTGTGACGTCGGTAAAGGGGAGACTCAGGGCGCCTGGGATGTGCCCGGCGCGATGTCGGCTCAACATCGAACCGCCCGACTGAGTCCCCTGATAGAAATCCACATGGCGGGCATCCACGATGGCGCGGGACCCGCCGTCGCCCCTCGCTTTGACGTCCTCCTTCGTCGCCACGAGAGACCGGATCTTCAGCGGAGATAACCGCCCGGATCGACTCTCGGGGACAACCTGGCTCACCGGTTGACCCGCGTTGACCCAGGCGGCCAGTCCGCCATCCAGGAGAGATGTCTGCTCTCCCAGACCCGCATAGTCCAGTGTGAAAACGACGCGCGTGGCGGACTGAAACGGGGCGTTCCCGAAGTAAACGACGACTCTCGACTCATCGGATATGCCGAGCGACATGAACTTCTCCCGCAGGGTCGCAGGGTCCGGCATCTCGAGGGTCAGTCCGCTGCCGAGTCCGGTGCGGTCGGAGATCGAGATGTCGGACAAGGACACGTGGCGCGCCCCTTCGATGTGGCCGGCGTCATAGTTGGCCCGGTCGCCCACGTGAAGCAGCACGAGGCCCGGATCCTTCAGATGCTTCGCGACCCAGGCCGCCGAAACCACCAGTGCGTCCCGCGGCGAAGTTGGGTTTGCGGTCGCGGGCAGGACGAGCGATACGAGGAGAACAAGGGCGAGAGGGTAAGCCATGAACTGAAAATAGCCGGAGAACGGGACGTCAGCAATGACCTTGATCCGACATATTCAGACTCCTTCAGGATTGCGAACCCAACGCGGCCTGTGGGAGGATCGAAGGCCATGAAACCACGGCGCGTGGCGCTCATCGGCTTCGATGAAATCAACGCCATGGATCTGGTCGGCCCCGCGGAGGCTTTCGCGTCGGCCTTCGTCGACGACGGGGGCATCGCCCGGCCAGGCTACGCGATCACCATCCTGGGATTGAGTCGACGACTCTTCCGTTCCGAATCCGGCATCGTCTTCAAGCCGCATCAGACCCTCGAGGAGGCGGGAGCCATCGACACGCTGATCGTGCCGGGGGGCAAAGGCCTGCGCGAGCCGCGTACCCAGGCCCGGGTCGTCCGATGGATCCGCCAGCGCGCGCCGGAAATCCGCCGTATCGGGTCGGTATGCACGGGCATCTATGGGCTCGCCGCCACCGGTCTTCTCGATGGTCGGCGGGTCACCACGCACTGGCGTTGGTCTCATCTCGTGGCGGAGAGGTTTCCTCTCCTCCGCATGGCGAAGGATCTCCTCTACGTCAAGGACGGACCCTTCTACACATCGGCGGGAGTCACCGCGGGCATCGACCTCGCCCTCGCCATGATCGAGGAGGACTACGGATCGGGGGTGGCCCTGCACGCGGCGAGAGAGATGGTGGTCTATCTCAAACGGTCCGGCGGCCAGGAGCAGTACTCCGAGCCCCTGCGTTTCCAGGTCGAATCGAAGGACCCCCTTGCGGCGCTGGGGCCGTGGATTCGGGGCCACCTGCGCGAGGAACTCTCGGTCGAAGCCCTCGCCGAACGCGCCAGCCTCTCCCCAAGGCAATTCAACCGGCGCTTCTTCCGGGCCTTCAAACAGACTCCCGCGCACTATGTCGAGAACCTCCGTCTGGCGGAAGCGCAGACAAGACTCACCTCCACGTCCGCTCCCATCGACTCCGTCGCCGCCTCGGTGGGCTTCGGCAGCGCGGATTCCTTCCGGCGCGCGTTCGAGCGCCGCTTCGGTTTGCCGCCGACCGTGTACCGGCGCCGCTTCAGCGGCCAGGCTCGACGAGTTCGGACGCGCTCCTCGTAGAGAATCGCATGCGATCGTCACGAGTGCCGTTCATCACAAAGCCTCGCGCTTCGATATCCAGGCGTTCGGCATCGTGCCCTTATGCTGGCCGCATGATCAAGAAACTCGCGATTCGCCGACTGCTTGGTGGTCTCCTCGCCATCCCCCTTGCCGCACCCGTGGCCGAGGCTGCGGGCGTCGAAGTCGCGATCTTCACCGGTCCGGCCATCCCCACCTATAAGCAGACGTTCACGTTCACCAGCGGTTCGCCGCAGGTCCAGTTCGCGCGTTTGAACGTCAAGGAATCTCCTTCTCTCGATGCCGAAGGCGGTCTCTCGTTCGGCGCCGCGGCCACGCTGTTTCTTTCGAATTCGTTCGGTCTGGAGGCCCGCATCGACAGCGTCGATGTGGACCTGCAATCGTTCGGGGGCGACTACACGCTCGAACTGGGGCCGGTCGGGTCGCCGGTCACGTCGATTCCGGTGACTCTGGGCTCGGCCGAGACGGACTTGAAGCGCGTGAGACCGCTCTCCTTGAATCTGCGGTTCCAATCCCAGGGGCGGGTCGGTGTGGGGCTCTCCGCCGGTGTGAGCTATATGTCCAAGGTCGATCTCGATGTGCTGCCGACGCTCACCGTCGCGAACCTGAACGCGTCCTTTCCGATCTCCCTGACCGCGACTCCGGTGAACTCCGAAGAGACCCGGCACCTCGGGTTCAATGGCGGGCTCACCTTGCAGGTCAAGATCGCCGGGGGTTTCGCCGTCGTGGCTGAAGCGAGGGGTTTCACCTTCAAGCGGTCGGAACTCAAGTGGGAAGCCCGGGAAACCGGCGCTTTGAGCGCGGTCGAGAAAGCGTTGCTGGCCTCGATCGTGACCCAGCTCGAAATTCCTCAGTTCACGCCGGGATTCTGGACCGCCCGGGCCGGCCTCGCCTTCCGTTTTTAGTCAGGTTAGCGCTCTGCGCCTTTCGCATCCTGCCTAGGAACTCGCGAGCGAGGGATCTTCGCAGTTGCAGTCGGGCTGATGGACCAGGTGTTCGGGGCAGTCAGACATCGCCAGGGGCTTGATCTTCCTGATGTCCCGCAGCGCACCGCGCACGATCGCGCGGATGGGCTTGAGGGTCGGAGCATTCCCGACATAGCGCTCGATCATCGCGGTCTCGAGCGCGTTGGTGAGCATGCGGATCGTGGCCAGGCCGGCCGCGTCGCCGCGGGGCGCCAGTCCTCGCTCGTCGATCGCCTTCCGTTTCTTGCCTGCCATGATTCCGAGCGCCTCCGTGCGGCCTTTCAGGGCCGATCCAGGCGGATGATACCCAGATCCTTGTTCCGCAACTGCTGTGAGTAGACCAGGGTGCTCGAAGCGAGGACAGAAACCGGGGAGAAGCCGATTCCCTGAATGCCATTTGCGGTCGCGATGGTCTCGGCGCCCGAATCAAGGTCCTTCAGGAAGATGTTCTCAACGCCACGGGGATCGACGCGGGAGTACGCGACGGCCCTCAAACCCGGCACGAGCCGAACCGACCAGGGCCGTGCTGCCAGCTCGAACAGTGTCTTTACGCCCCCCCCTTCGAGGGTCAGCACCTTCACGAGATCCTCCTGGGCCGCCTTTTGGTGCGTCACGATCAACGCGCGTCCCAGCGTCCCTAGGAGAGCGAGGGCTCCGGTCGGCGCGGCAAATCGGGGAGCATCTGTGGACCCCCGAATCTCCCGAACGCTGGCGCCGGGCCTGCCCCGCGTCGAGTGGACAAAAAACACACCGGATCCATCCGCGTTTGGAACCAGGGTCGAGACCATTTCCCCGGGCGCCAGCTTCAAGACCTCCACGGGAGCGGCGCCCGACACCGGATCGAGGCGCACGATCCGCGTCCCTTGCTCGCGCGGTCCCTGCGCGAACCAGAGCTCGTTGCGGGTCGACCACTGCACGTCCCGAATGCTGAAATACCAGGGGAAGGCCATGAACGTGCGCGAAGTGAGGGGCATCTCCGCGATCTGCCTGGAGTGGGCGCTTTCGACGTTGAGCAGGTTCAGGTGCGGCGTGGCGCCACTTCCGCCAAGGAGAAGGTAGGCAAGCCACTTCCCATCTGGCGACAGAACCGGATTCCAGCCTTCTCGAAGGGCCACCCGCGGCTCCGCGAGTTGCCCCACGGTCAACCGGCCGTGGAAGATCGAACTGAGCGTCCAGGGATAGCTGGAGGCCGGCGAGACTCGAGCGAAGGCCAAGTGCCCATCTGCGGAGATGGTGGGTGTGATGTCCCGCTTGTTCTCCGCGGTGAGCTGGAGACGACGACCGCTTTTGGGGTCGAAAGAGAAGAGGGCGGCGGACTCGAGAACCTCGCTGAAGACCAGCGTGTTTCCATCCGCGGAAACGCTCTCCATGAACTCGCGATTGGATCCGAACGTGATCTGACGCGGTTCACGGCCGGGCCGTTCCATCAGCCACAGATCCTCCTGTCCGCTTCGGTTGGACTCGAAGAAGAGGCGCCCCCGTCCCGGGGCATCTGAGAGGAAGGGAGACCCGTCCATGAAGGCGCCCCGGGTCACCGGCCGGGCCTCTCCTCCAAGTGGCTGGAGCCAGATGGAGGCCGCCGCGTCGTTCTCCATCGCGCTGTAAGCCAGGGTCCTTCCGTCCCGCGAGACATCGAATCCGGCCGATCGACGGGGCGGAGGAAGGGTGGAAACCTCGGTCACGATTCCGGCGCCGAGCGTCAGCCTCACCAGTTCGAGACGCTGCGTCTCCATGAAGACCGCATCTCCTACCCAGCGAATGAGTCGCCGGATTCGTTTGTCGGCGGGCAGGACGATGCTGCGGGTGGGTGGTCCCCCATCGATGCGGACGGTTTGAAACAGGTTCTGGGTCTCGGACTCCAGCGTGTACGCGACCTCCTTCCCGTCCTCAGAGAATGTCTGGGCGGTGAGATTGCCGGGACCGCGGGTGATTCGCCGAGGTTCGCCGCCCGAAAGGTCGAGCAGCCAGATGTCCTTGACGCCGTCGCGGTTCGAGATGAAGGTGACGCTCTTCGAATCGGGCGAGAGGGCCGCGTGTTCCTCATTCGACGGCCAGGTGACGAGTGTCGCCATCCTGGCCTGGGGCATCCTCGCCTCCGGCCGCAGGCCGACCCATAGCGACAGAGCGACGACGAGCAGGAGCAGGACGAGGCTGACGGCCAGGGCCACGCGCGGCTTCCTCGCCACGAACGCCTCGACGGACGCGGATGTCCCGAGCGTCTTGTAATTGCCCTCCGGCCGGGCGGAATCCTGGAGCGCGGCGAGGGTCTCTCTCACCTCGCCGATCCGGGGCCGGTCTCCGGCCGACTTGCTCAGGAGCCGCTCAACCAGATCGGCGAGTTCGCCTGGAACCTCACGGTCCTCCGCATCCAGTTCGGGCGACGCTTCGTTGAGGATGGCGAACTGCGTATCCAGGGTCGACCCTTTCTTGAAGGGATGACGCCCGGCGATGAGTTCGAACAGGATGATGCCGAAGGCAAAGAGGTCCGAGCTCGGCTCGAGCGGTTTGCCGCGCAGTTGCTCGGGCGACATGTACTCGCGAGTGCCCACCACCATTCCGTCTGGTGTCGCCGCGCTGCTCTCGTCGATCGTTCCTTCGCCATGCAGCCGCTTCGCGAGGCCGAAATCCATGATCTTCACGTGGCCCTGCGCCGTGATGATGATGTTGGACGGCTTGAGGTCGCGGTGAACAATGCGCTGCCGGCCCGCCTCCTCCAGACCATCCGCGATCTCTCGGGCCAGGCTCACGGCCTCACGAATCGGAATCGGGCCTCTCTGCATCCGCTGTCTCAAGGTCTCGCCCTGGATGTACTCCATGGCGATGAAGACCCGCCCCTCCTCCTCGCCCACTTCGTACACCTTGCAGATGAAGGGATTGTCGAGCGCGGCCGCGGCCTTGGCCTCGCGGCGCAGGAGCTTGTCCGCGCGGGGGCCGCCCAGGGCCGAGCGTTGAACGACCTTGATCGCGACCTTGCGGCGAAGCAGCAGATCGTCCGCGAGGTAGACCTCGCCCATGCCGCCCCGGCCCAACAGCTCGAGCCGTCGGTAACGTTCCGCGGATGCGCCTGGCGACATAGGGGATCAGCGCCTTTCCGCGGACGTGGGAGCGTTGTCCAGGGCGCGCAGGGTCAGGACGGAGATCTCGGGCGGCACGCCGAGACGAATCGGGATGATGCTCGTTCCGATTCCTGTGTTCACGAACATGTGACGCCCCGCCTCGACGATGGGACCACGCGCGAACCGCTGCCCGAAGGAACTCGGGACGATCGGAGACCCGAGCCAGGGGAATCGGACCTGGCCACCGTGGGTGTGGGAGGCGATCGTGAGGGTCACGCGGGAGGGGATCCAGGGAAACAGGTCGGGACTGTGGGAGAGGACGAGAAGCGGTTCAGCGGGAGGAATTTTCCGCCATTCCTCCTCAGCCAGGCGAAAGGTCGGCCAGTAGGCGGGTGAGAGTTCGAAGTCGTCCATCCCAAAGAGGTGGAGTCTGGTTTCTCCTATGACCAGCGTCGTGCGGGCCCAGCGCAGGATGGGGATTCGGGCGCGTTCGAACGCATGTTCGATGCGCTCCAGACCGAGCTGCCGATCGTGATTGCCGATCACCGCGAACTGTCCGTGCCGTGCTTCGGCCCTGGAGAGGATCGTCGCCACGGCTTCGAGTTCCATGAAGGTTCCGCCGAGTATGCCGTGGATCACGTAGTCGCCCAGCCAGACGATGAGGTCGGGCTTCTGTGCGGAGATCAATCGGGCCATCTCCTTGAGTTTCCTCTCGTCGATGAAGGGGGCTCCTCCGTGGACGTCCCCGACCGCGACGATCTTGAAACCGTCGAGGGCGGGCGGCCAGGATGGAGGGCTGAGGCTGTATCCCACGACGACCAGCGAATCCGGCCCGAGCCAGAAGCCGTGAACGGACACGAGCCCCGCAAGCACGACCAGCGGGAGAACGAGAAGGAGACGCCTTTGGAGCGCGGGGCGAAGGGGCATCGAGGGCCAGAGTGTAAGGTCCGCGGTCGAATGTCGACCGTCCAACCAATGGAGTTCCTCACTTCGCCCCGGCTCGCTGGCATCGAGGGACTCGTTCACGGTTTCGGTCTTCGAGTGGCGGGGCCACGCGCAACCGCGCGGGCGGCGGCCCAGGCGGCTTTCGAACCTGCGGGCGAGGTATTCTTCCTCCGTCAGGTTCACGGCTGCGCTGTGGCCTCCCCTCCCTGGATCGAACCTCCAGACGCCGACGCGAGTTTCGCCGGCAATGACGGCGTGCTGCTCGCGATCGAAACCGCCGATTGCCTCCCCATCCTGATCGTCGATCCCGCGCAGCGACGCGTGGCGACAGCCCACGCCGGCTGGCGAGGGACCGTGGCGCGCGTGGCGCAGGCGGCGGTTCGCGCCCTGACCGCGGCGGGTTCCGATCCGCGGCGGCTGGTGGCCGCGCTGGGCCCCTCGATCGGTCCGTGTTGTTACGAGGTGGGCCCGGAGGTCGAAGAAGCCTTCGGGGAGCCGGGCAGGCGCTTCTTTGTCGAAGGCGAGAACGAGAGGAAGCATCTCGACGTGTCCGCAGCGAATCGCGTGCAACTCGAAGAGTTGGGCCTGCTCGCGGTGAACATAGAGCGCGTCGACTTCTGCACCCGATGCCGCGAAGATCTCTTCTTCTCGTATCGGCGGGATGGCGCTAACGCCGGCCGGATGATCAGCGTCGTGGGTTTTTCCCGGCCGACCTGACGAAAACCGCGGGCTCGACCTCGCAGGCGCGCCAGAAGTACCACGCCGCGACCGAGGAGTAGGGCGAAAAGCGGCGGAAGAAGGGGGCTACCTGTTTCGGCTTGGGAACGCCCCGTTTGCCGAACGTGAGCCCCAGACCCTTGCGCACACCGAAGTCGAGCACCGGCCACACGTCGGGCCGGCTCAAACCGAAGATCAGATACATCTCCACGGTCCAGCGCCCGATGCCGCGAACTTTCGTCAGTCGTTCGATCAACTCCTCGTTCGAAAGACGCATGGCCTGAGCCCGCGTCGGCACCACACCCTCGAGAGCATGTTGAGCCAGGCTCTTGATGGCGAGGAGCTTCGCTCGCGAGAGCCCGGCGGCCCGCAGGAGCGCATCGTCGGTGGCGATCACGTCTTCGGGCGACGGGAACGACTTCGGCGCATAGATCGCGAGGACGCGGCCGAGAATGGTGGAAGCGGCGTTTCCGTTCAGCTGCTGATACACGATCGACTGGGTGAGCGACTCGTAGGGGGGCAAAGCATGTGTCTCGAGACCGCACGGGCCCACATGCTCGATGAGGCCCGCCATTCGCGGATGAGCGGCCTTGAGGTGTTCGACCGCCGCGGCAACGTCGTAAGACGGAGGCCTTGTTCGACGTTTCACTGGCCCTCGACCTTGACCCGGCCCACATAGCCCACCGGTTCACCCTTGGTGATGGGCGGTGTCGCGACCACATAGAGCATGACGCCGGCGAAAGGCGCGCGCACTTCGGCGAGTAAGCGGCCCGAAGCGTCCTTCACGCGGCCCACGAGCGACCCCGCGACGACCGAGTCCTTCTGGTCGATCACGTTCTCCCAAACTCCCGTCTCCGGCGCGATGAGAACTTCGGACTTGTCGATCCACACCGGGGTCGTCACCCTGACCGAAGGCGCCGGCAGGATGCCGAGATGGTTGATCACGGACATGACACCCCGCAAGTGCAGCTCGACCGAGGCTTGGTCGGTGCGACCCATGCCCCCGGCCTCTGTCGTGATCGACGGCTTTCCTCGCAGAATTCCGGTCATCGCGGTGAAGCGAGAGTCCTTCACATCCTTGGGACGTGAGTGGTCGATCACGATGTGATCGAGACCGTAGGCGAGATTGAGCTCTTTCGACTGAGCGTCGACCGCGGGATCGTTGCCGGTCATCCAGTACGAATAGGGCCGCAAAGACTCGTTGCCATCGCCCGAATGCATATCGATCACGTGCGTGGCCTGATCGATGACCTCGCGTGTGATCGCCTCGGCGATGCGTTCGCTGATCGTCCCATCCCTCCTACCGGGATAGACGCGGTTGAGGTTCTTCCCGTCGGACGAGGTGTAGATCCGGCGTCCGTAGAACGTCTCCGGGTTCGCCATGTGGACCACGATGAGGCTGCCCTTCATCCGGCCCGGCTCGAAATGCGGCAGCAGGCGCTGCAGCGCCAGGATCGACGTGTATTCGTACCCGTGGGTCCCGGCCACCAGCGCCAGGATCTTCCCCGGCTCCTTCCCGTGCACGACGCTCACGGGGATTTCGAGACCTTTGTCGACGCCGTCCGGAATCCGGATGACGCCCGTGGCCTTCGTCCCCCGAGCCGCCGAAACGTCGCCGACCTTGAGCGTGTCCTGAGCGAGAGCGAGCGGCGCGATGCCGATCAGCGTGACGAAAAGCAGTGTCTTCATGAGGTTCTCCAGGAAGCTGGAGAGACGCTACACGAAGGCGTCGCCAGATGATGTGGGGAAGTCGCTACCGGCGTGGGGATGGGCGATAGGATCGGGCCAAGCATGGGAAGCCCCCGCTCTTGGAGACTCGGGTCATGGACGCCTTTGACATCTTCGCGAAGATCGTCGGCTCGCCGTTTTTCGTGGCCGCCGCAACACTGACCGTGATCGGCGCGGGCGGCTACGCGGTGCTGCAGAGCGTACGTTCGCGGCAGCGACTCCTCGCCTTCATGCAAACCCACGGGTTTCGCTGGACCGAAACCGGATCCACCATGTGGCTCGCACGCGTCATCGAACGCTTTGAGATGCTCGACATCTGCGGTCAGTTCGACGGCCGGTGGGTCGATGTGCGCTCGCGCGGTCGCCGGGGTCGGTCGATCACGGTCACGGCCAACCGCGAGCTCGTGCCCGGGCCGAACACACGCGTCATATCGCTCGGCGCGTGGACGGATCCCAGGCCGCCCGGGCTGCTCGCGGGATTGCACCTGGGCGCAACCGGTCGAGAGCTGCGGGTGTACGTCGGCGGCGGGGACTTTGTGCCCTACATCGTCGCCGCCGTGGCGTACACGAAGACGCTGGAGGAACGGCCCATAGATCCCGACGCGGGGCGGGTCTAGACGATCGAACCTTCCAGGAACGCTTTGAGCTCCCGGCTGCGAAGGGGGTGCCTTCGCCAATGCCGAAACGCATCTTGAGGAGGCCCCGGAAGACGTTCCAGCGCATCGTCACGAGGATGCTTCGAAGGAATCGCGAACAGGTCCAAGCGACCGAAGACCTTGGTCAGGGTTGTTCAGGGCTTGGGGATGTGCACTGTCTTGCTGATCATCAAGGACCCCGAAAGAACGAACAGCAGCACCAGCGGGTGAAGAGTGTAGGAGAAGATGTCCACCGCGCCGCCCGGGATGCTCTCGCCCACACGCCCGGCCCAGGCGAGCCCCATCAGCACCAGGACGAGCAGGACGCTCGAAGGAATCGGCGCGCCCTCGAAGTAGGTGACTT
>CAZBTT010000091.1:0-12618 GCA_964494295.1 uncultured Acidobacteriota bacterium | reverse complement strand
GTTGGCGAGGTACTCGCCGCGCGCCACGACCGCCGCGGCGCCGCTCTGCGTGGTCGCCTGGGGAGCCGCGGCGGCAGGCTGCGCAGGCTGCACGTACGCGAGGCTCAGCGACGCAATGCCGACGCCGACGGCAATCCGGCGCCAGGTCAGAAGTCGAGTAGGAGGAAGGCCGGGAGTCGTAGACATACCCCGATAGCTTGCCACAAGTGTCGGGAGGGGCGCCTGCTTCTCGATAAGATCGGGCAACGACGGCCGCGAGTCAGGCTCGATTTATGAAGGTCATGAAGTTCGGAGGCACCTCGGTCGGCTCGGTCGATCGGATCCGGGACGTGGTGCGTCTGGTGGACGAGGCGGCCGCGACAGGCCGGGTGCTCGTCGTGGTCTCCGCGTTCTCCGGCATCACCAACTCTCTGATCGAGGCCTCGCAGAAGGCGGTCCACGGATCGGCGGCGTGGCTTGGGGACCTTGACGCCATCGCGCGTCGACACGCCGAAGCGCTGTCCGCCCTGGCGGCGAATCATGAGAAGGCGACCCTTCATGAGACCGTGACTCGGGCGGCCGACGAACTGCGAGGTGTCCTCCAGGGCGTGTCTCTCGTCCGCGAATGTACGCCGCGCACCCTCGACAGCATCGTGAGCTTTGGCGAACGCATCTCCGCGCTGATCGTGGCCTCCGCCTTCCGCGCCGCGGGACGTCCCGCGACCGCCTGTGACGCCCGGACGCTCGTGGTCACCGACCAGAACTTCGGCGCGGCGCGTGTGAACTTTGCCGCGACCCACGACCGCATCGCGAGATGGTGGAGCGCCGAGAAGGAGCTTTCCGTCGTCACCGGCTTCATCAGCGCCACGGAGTCGGGTGAAACCACGACGCTTGGACGCGGCGGGTCGGACTACACCGCAGCCATCTTCGGCGCCGCCCTCGATGCAGAGGCGATCGAGATCTGGACGGACGTCGACGGCGTCATGAGCGCCGATCCGAGAATCGTCCCCACCGCCTTCTCGATGGACGCCCTGCGCTACGACGAGCTGATGGAGCTGTCGCATTTCGGGGCCAAGGTCGTCTACCCGCCCACCGTCCATCCGGCCCGGGCAAAGAACATCCCCCTCGTCATCAAGAACACCCTGAATCCGAGATTCGAGGGCACCTGGATCCGCGAAGTGGCGGACAAGCCGCCGCTCGGGGTTCGCGGTGTGGCCTCGATCTCCAACATCGCTCTGCTGCGTCTTGAAGGCGACGGTATGGTGGGCGTTCCCGGGATCGCGATGCGGCTCTTCGGCGCGCTTGCGCGCGAGCACGTGAGCGTGATCCTCATCTCCCAGGCGTCCTCCGAGCACTCGATCTGCTTCGCGATCGAGCCCCTGGCGGTGGACCGCGCGCGCCGGAGCATCGGCGCCGAGTTCGCGCTCGAGCGGCAGGCCGGATTGATCGACGAACTCGTGGTGGAGCAGGACGCGTCCGTGATCGCGGTCGTGGGCGCCGCCATGCGCGACACCCCGGGGAGCGCGGGCCGGATCTTCGGCGTGCTCGGCGAGGCGCACGTGAACGTTCGCGCCATCTCGCAGGGTTCGTCGGAGCTGAACGTGTCGTGCGTTGTCTCCCGCGAGGACGAGATGCGGGCGGTGAACGCCATCCACGAGGCCTTCTTCGCCGACCACCGCACGGTCTCCGTCTTCATCGCCGGCCTGGGCCGGGTTGGCCGCGCCCTCGTCGCCCAGATGACCGCCCAGGGTTCGGGACTGCGAGAGCGGGCGGGCCTCAGGCTCGAGATCGACGGCGCCGCCACCAGTCGTCACATGCTTATCCGCCCTGGGCTCGCCGGGACATCGCTGCGTGACACCGTCGAAAAAGAAGGTTCACCGAAAGCGATGGCGGATCTCGCCCGTGCCGCCACCGTGAGCCGCCGGTCGAGCGCCGTCTTTGTCGATTGCACCGACAGCGAAGAAACGATGGGCTACTACGCGCAACTCCTCGATGCGGGAGTCCACGTCGTCTCCGCGAACAAAAGACCGTTCGGTGGAGACCTCGCGACCTACCGCACGATCAAGGCTGGACGACATCGCGGCCGTGGCGCGTTGTTCCATGAGACCACGGTGGGCGCAGCGCTCCCCGTGGTCGGGACTCTCGCCGATCTCGTCCGCACCGGCGACCGGGTGCGACGGATCGAGGGCGCTCTCTCCGGGACACTCGGCTTCCTCATGACGAAGGTCGCGGATGGCGCGGCCTTCAGCGCCGCGCTCAGGGAAGCTCACGAGCTTGGCTATACCGAGCCCAACCCGCGCGAGGATCTCTCCGGGTCCGACGTGGGGCGGAAGATCCTCATCCTGGCCCGCGAGGCCGGTTTGCCGCTCGAAGCGGGGGCGGTGAAGCGCGAGTCCCTCCTTCCCTCCGGCGAGTGGGATGCGATGACCCTGGCCGAGTTCTGGAGCCGGCTCCCCGAACTTGATGCCGCGATCGGGGCGCGCGCGCGGAAAGCCTCGCTCAACGGGGGAAGGCTCTGCTACCTCGCATCCGTGACCGATGGCGTGGCCGAGGTGGGCTTGCGTCGGGTGGAGGCGGCGAGTCCTTTCGCCTCGCTGCGCGGCGGCGACAACATGGTCGCGTTCTGGACCGATCGCTACGCCGAGTCGCCCCTTGTGGTGCGGGGCCCGGGCGCCGGGCCGGATGTCACCGCCTCCGGAGTGTTCGCCGACATCATCAAAGCGGCTTCGCTTGCGCGATAGCCGTCCCTCCCTTCTGAAGGGTTGACGGGCTGGTCGGTGGCCCGGATCCGGAATCGCCGCATCTTCTCGTTGAGGGTCGAAGGCAGCAGGCCGAGCATGCGCGCCGCGCTCCGCTGATGGCCCCGGGCCGCGTTGAGTGCGATCAGGATGAGGCTCCGCTCGTAGGCCTCGACCATCTCGCGGAGGCTGCGCGAGCCCGAAAGTTCGGATCTCGTCACTTTTCGCGCGTCCGGCACGATCCAGGGTGAGGGTCCCGCGTTCATGGAAATCTCCTTGACTCGGAAAATGCGTCGAGTCGGATGGTCTCGCGCGAGTCGAGCCACGCCCACGCGGCTGTGACGGATGGACCGCCTGGTGACGCGAAACGTCGGACCTCGACGCGTCATTCAACCAAACGAATCGAAGCCGCGCCGGTGTGGCTCGCGCGTCGATTTCGCGCGCTTCGATTCGTCACCTCAACCCGGCGACTGATCCCAGACGCGTAGAGCGCTAGCGCCGCATCGGCCACCATTCTCGAAACGACTCATCGTCATTTTCAGGAGGTTCGCCAAACATGAAACGTCTTCTTCCCGCGGCTCTCGCCGCCTTGCTTCTCTCCCTCGGCTCCCTTGGCCACGCCCAGGGGCAGCCGACCGCCAGCCTGTCGGGCCGGGTTGTCGATGCGCAGGGCCTTGCCCTTCCCGGCGTCGCCGTCACCGCCACGTCCCCGGTGTTGCAGGGCGCGCGCTCCGCTACCACCTCCGGGAACGGCGACTACATCGTGCCGTTCCTGCCCCCCGGCGAATACCTGGTCGAGTACGCCCTCGCGGGCTTCCAGAAACGGGTCGAGAGAGTCCGGGCCGCCACCGGCCAGACCGCGCTGCGCATGGATGTTTCGCTGAAGCTCGACGCCATGACCGAAACCGTCGAGGTCACCGCGAACGCGGGCGGCAGCTTCGATCGCTCGGCTGCGGTGTCCACGACCTACAGCGTGGAACTCGTGAACGACCTGCCCATAGGCCGCACACCGCTGGCGGCTGCCCTGCTGGCGCCCGGGACCAACAACAACGGCCCCTCCAACAACATGACCATCAACGGCGCTCCGTCGTTCCAGAACCTGTTCGTGGTCGACGGCGTCATCGCCCAGGACAACCTTCGCAACACTCCGGCCACCTTGTACATCGAAGACGCGATCCAGGAGACCGGCACCACCACAGCGTCGATCTCCGCCGAGTACGGCCGCTTCGGCGGCGGCATCGTGAACGCGGTGACGAAGTCGGGGGGGAACTCCTTCTCCGGCTCCTATCGCTCCACCTTCAACAACGACAAGTGGACGGCGCTCACGCCCTTTCCGAACGACCGGCGCGCGGACAAACTCGACCTGATCCACGAGCTGACCCTCGGCGGACCCATCCTCAAGGACAAACTCTGGTTCTTCGCCTCCGCCCGTCACCGGAAGCAAGGCGCCACCGCGCAAACCCGCGGCACCAACATCACCTACGACACCAGCGACGAGGAAAATCGCGGGCAGTTGAAAGTGACGTACTCGCCGAACGCGAAGCACACTTTTCGAGCGAGCGCGCTCGAGGGCCGCCAGACTCTTCAGAACAGCAGCTTCCAGTCGATCATGGACCTCGCGAGCCTCTACGACGAAGAGCGTCCGCAAAGCTTCGTTTCCCTCGGCTACACCGCGGTCCTTCGGCCGAATTTCTTCATCGAGGCGCAGGCCTCGCGTAAGGCCTTCACATTCGCCAACTCCGGGTCTAAAGCCACAGATCCCATCGCTGGCACCCTTCTCGTGGACGGAATCACCGGCTTCCGCTACAACGCGGCGACCTTTTGCGGAGTCTGCACCAACGAAGAGAGGAACAATGAGAACTACATCCTCAAGGGCAACTACTTCGCCTCCACGAGTAATCTCGGTTCCCACAACATCGTGGCGGGCGTCGATGTGTTCCGCGACAAGCGCCTGGCCAACAACCATCAGGCAGGCAGCGACTACCGGATCTTCACCTCGGACACCATCATCCGCGGAACCGATTTATTTCCGGTGCTCGACGAGAACAGCCTGATCCGTTACCAGCCCATTCTTCAGAAGAGTCTTGGCAACGATTTCCGGACGTATTCCGCTTTCCTAAATGATGCTTGGCAGGTGAACCCAAGATTGAGCGTCAACCTCGGCGTTCGCTTCGACAAGAACGAGGGCAAGGATGCGGGCGGCGTCCTGGTAGTCAGGGATTCCGCCATCAGTCCCCGCGCTTCGCTGACCTTCGATCCCACCGGAACGTCGAAGTGGACCCTCAACGCGGGCTTCGCAAAGTACGTTACCGCTATTGCGAACAGCGTGGCTGACGGCGCCACCGCGGGTGGTCAACCGGCCCGGTTCGACTGGTTCTACGGTGGTCCCGCCATCAACGCGAACCGCACCGGGACACTCGTTCCCGCGGCGGATGGGATACGTCAGGTGTTCGCGTGGCTCGCCGCGAATGGTGGAACCTCCCGCCCCGGCGACGGCACGGTCTTTGTTCCCGGCCTCACCGCGCGCATCGACGGCACACTCGCTTCGCCCAACACCCGCGAACTCACCCTCGGTGTGACTCGGCGTCTCGGCAACAAGGGCGTGGTCCGGCTCGACGGCGTCCTGCGTGAGTTGCGTGACTTCTATGCGTCGACTTCGACCCCGAACGACCGGGTTCAGAACCCGGGGGATGGACGGCTCCTCGACATCATCACCACGCGCAACACCAATGACGTGGAGCGCAAATACAAGGGCCTCCTTCTCCAGTGGACCTACGCGATCAAGCCGGAAGTCTCCTTTGCCGGCAACTACACCCTCTCCCGTCTGCGCGGCAACTTCACGGGCGAGACCGCGGCGAGCGGTCCGGTCACGGCCACGAATCTGTACTACCCCGAATACTTCGAGTCTTCCTGGAACCTTCCGATCGGCGACCTCTCGAGCGACCAGCGCCACAAGCTCCGCGCCTGGGTCGATTGGCGGCTGCCCACGCCCGGCATCCTCGGCCGCCTGAACCTCGGCGTGTTGCATCAGTACAACTCGGGGTCTCCTTACGGCGCCGTTGGGTCGGTGGACACGCGGACGTTCCAGTCGGTGGCCGGCTACAGCGGCGTGCCTTCGTCCTTCGCGTACTGGTTCACCTCACGTGACGCGTTCCATACCGATGCGAATCACCGCACCGATCTCGCTCTGAACTGGTCGCGCAAGCTGGGCCTGCGTGATACCGAGATCTTCTTCCGCGGCACGGTGCAGAACGCGGCCAACAACCAGGCCGTGGTGCTCGTTGGCACGGGCATCGCGGACCGGACCACCACCACGCGGCTTCGCAGGTTCAATCCGTTCACCACCGCGCCCGTCGAAGGAGTGGATTGGGAGAAGGCCGCCACGTTTGGCCGGCCGACCTCGCGCGACGGCTACCAGCTGCCGCGGACGTACGCATTCTCGCTCGGCATCCGCTTCTGACCACGCACGGCTAGCGCAGCCCGAATTCACTTCGGCCGAAGCGCGGGGGTCTTGGGGGGCTGAGCACTTGCGGCCCCCCAACTCAAGGAGGACGGCCCGCCCCTGGTTCTCTCGTCCGCGAGGGCGCCAGGGGCGTCTTAACCTCGAGAGCGGGGACATCCGGACCAGATGAGGCTAGAGGACCGACGACGGTTGTTTGCGCAGTGGTGCGTCGCCTGCGCGATCTTCGGCGTGGTCATGACCACGCAGGAGACGATCACGGCGCCGCCGCCGTTCCGTTGGGACTTCGTCTTCGCCTCCTTGTCGTCGCGACTGATGCAGGCGTACATCACCGGCTTGATCTCCATCTTCGCGTGGTACGCCGCGCGCGCGATTCGCACCGAAGTGAGGCAGCTCTGGATCAAGGCTCCGCTGCACCTCCTCGTCCTCGCGGCCTACTCGTTTCTCTGCGTCATTTCCGTGTCGACGGCGAGGTATTTCGTCGCCGAGGAGGTGAGGGTCGCGTTTTCGTGGGCAGAATTCGTAGTTGCGACGTTCCGAAGATCGGTGTCGCTCCTGAGCCTGGTCTATGGAATCGTGGCCCTCGCGGAATCCTTTCATGCGGCCAACGAAGCCGCCCGACAGCGGGCGGTTGAAAACGCCGAGCTTCGCGGTCGTCTGGCCGAGGCGCATCTTGAAACTCTCCGGCTCCAGCTCCAGCCGCACTTCCTCTTCAACACTCTCCACACGGCCTCGGCCCTCGTCGACACCCAACCCCTGGCCACCCGCAAGGTCCTCTCCGATCTGGGCGACCTGCTGCGCGCCTCCTTGGATCGCGGGCCCGAGCCCGAGGTGTCGCTTCGCCGCGAGATCGAACTCCTCGGCCGCTACATCGACATTCAGCGCGCGCGTTTCGGCGACCGGCTCACTTTCGAAATCGAAGCGCCCGCCGACTGCCTGAACCTCGCGGTGCCGCCGATGATGCTGCAGCCGCTCGTCGAAAACTCCATTCGCCATGGCCTTGCCGACCGGCCGGGGAGAGGCGCGGTTCGCGTGCGGTGTTCCGTTTCGGCCCCCACCCTTCACATCTCCATCGAAGACGATGGTGTGGGCCTCAAGGAAGGCGTGTTGAGTGAGGGCGTGGGTCTTGGCAACACCCGCGCCCGGCTCGCCGGCCTGCACGGAGCGAACGCCGGCATCGAGATCGAATCCAGCCCCACCGGCGGAACCTCCGTGCGCATCCGACTTCCCGCCCGCCCCGTCACGATTCCGAGGCCGACGCCGTCGGCATCAACGGTTTGAACAACTTCCTGCGGCCGGAACTCTTTCCCCGCGCGGCGCGTCTTAGTTCTCAGAGTGAAATCACCAACCGCCTTGCGGGTCCTGATTGCGGATGACGAGGAGCCCGCGCTCAACTTCTTGAAGCAGGCGTTGCATGCCGACCCGCGCGTGCGCGTGGTGGCCGCCTGCCGCAACGGCGACGAGGCAGTGTGTGCTCTCACCGCGGACGCGTTCGATCTCGCGTTCCTCGACGTGCAGATGCCCGGCCGCACCGGCTTCGAGGTCATCGAGTGTGTCGGCGCCCCACGCATGCCCCCCGTCATCTTCACCACCGCCTACGATCGATACGCGCTTCAGGCCTTCGAGGTGGAAGCGGTCGACTATCTGCTCAAGCCCTTCGACGAATCCCGCCTGGGCGCCTCGGTGGCGCGCGTGATGGCCCGGAAACACTCTCCGTCCGATCTCGTGAGCCTCGCCGACCGTCTCCGAAATCTCATGGCCGCGCCCTCTTCGGTGAAACGTCCGGCCGACCGTCTGGTGGTGCGGGAGAATGGCCGCGCCCTCATCATCCAGATGCCGGAGATCGAGCGCATCGAGGCGGCCGGCAACTACTGTGAGATCCACACGGGCAAGGAAAGCCACCTTCTGCGTCAGCCGATCTCGAAGCTCGAGGCGGAGCTTGATTCACGGCGCTTCATTCGGATCCACCGGTCGACGATTGTGCGTCAGGATCGGATTCGCCAGATCGGAACGTCGTTCCACGGCGACTACGTGGTGACGCTTCGGGACGGCACACGGCTCCCCGCAGGCCGGACCTATCGCCAGGCGATTCAGGAACTCCTCGGTCGACCGGGCGAGCTTTAGTCAGCGAATCGACGCCTTGACCGCCTCCCAGTCGATGGGAAGCGGTTCGGTCGGGGCGATGGGGGCCGATTTCGCGCGCGCGCGTATCGCGGCCGCGCGGTCCGTGCTCGACGGGTGCGTCGAGAGAAAGGAGGGGGGCGCCCCGGAAGTCGCGGCGAGGCGGTCGAAGAACCGCGCCATCCCTTCGGTGGAGATACCCGCGGCCACCAGCGTGTCGAAGCCGGTGCGGTCGGCGTCCTCTTCCTGGGTCCTCGAGAACTTCAGTTCAGAAAGCTGGCCCAGGCTTTGGAAGAGCGTGGCCGCGTCGGGCTGGCCGATGAGAAGGCCCGCGAGAGGGAGCAGGCCGCCCGCGTACAGCATCTGACGCATCGAGTGCCGGTTCGTGGCGTGCGCCATCTCGTGGGCGAGAACCCCCGCCACCTCTTCCGCCGAGCCGGCTTCGGCGATGAGGCCGGTGTAGACCACGATGAGGCCGCCGGGAGCCGCGAAAGCGTTCACCTCCTTGTTGCGCTGGACGCTCACCTTGAAATCGAAACGCTGGTCCGCGTTCGCCGCTCTCAGTTTGTTCACTATCAGTGTGACGGCGCGGGTTGCGTCGTTCTCCGGCACCACTTCCTTTGAAGCCAGGAACTGGCCCTCGAACATCTTCCCGACCTCCTTGTCGACGGTCACCGGTATCCGATGGAGGACGAAGTCGATGATCGGATCGCGGAACAGGAGGACACCCAGCAGCAGAAGAAGGGGGAGAAGCGTGAGCAGCGCCACCAGAGCGAGCCCGAAGCGTCCGCTGCGCCTCGCGCCCTTCTGGGCCTTCGATGTCGCATCCAGCGCGCTGTGAAATTGGGGGATCCGGCCGATCTCGGCGGTCGCCCCAGGGTCGGTGGAGGAGAGGGCGAAAAGACCTCCCTCGCCGGACCAGGTGATCTGGATCGATTCGCGGTCCCAGCCGCCCGCGGTGAGCTGGCATTTCGCGGCGTCTATGCGCAGGGTTTCCCGGCCACCTGTCACTTCCAGGGACGAACCGAAAGCGCGGACGGAGACCTTCGTCGACTCCCGCGTCACCGGGTCGAACAGGATGGCGTGGAATGACATGGCGGAATTATCCTCGGCGACCTCGCGATGGCGGAACCTCTCAAGAACTCATTCGATCGAGCCATGGTCGAGCGCGTCGCGCGCTCGCTCGTCCGTGCGCACCCGCGGTTCGACGCGAAAGGCTTCGTCTCGACGGCCACTCGTGAGCTCGACCAGCTCGAACTGATGGACCGCGCGCGTCGTGTCGCCGCCGCTCTCCGCGAACACCTGCCCACAGACTACGCGGCCGCGGTGGAGGTGATCCTCGCTTCCCTCGACCATGATTCGAGCCCGCCCACGAGCGGCTCCATGGACGCCTTCCGTTTCTTGCCCTTCGGCATCTTCGTGGCCGAACATGGTCTTGACGACGCCCACTTCGACGCATCGATGAAGGCGCAGTACGAGATCACGAAACGCTTCACTTCGGAGTTCTCGATTCGCGCCTTTCTGGAACGTCACCCGGAACGCACACTGGCGCGGTTCCGCGAGTGGGCGCGCGACCGCGATCCCCATGTTCGACGGCTGGTGTCCGAAGGATCCCGGCCGCGGCTGCCGTGGGCGGGACGTCTCCGCGAGTTTCAGAAAGACCCGCGGCCGGTTCTCGAACTGCTCGAGCTGCTGAAGGACGATCCCTCCGAATACGTCCGACGATCGGTGGCGAACAATCTCAACGACATCGGCAAGGACCACCCGGATGTTCTGATCGAAGTCGCCTCGCGCTGGCTGAAGGGTGCGTCGGCCGAACGCGCGGCCCTTGTCCGCCACGCGCTGCGTTTCCTGGTCAAGCGGAGCCACCCGGGTTCGTTGAAGGCGCTTGGCTATGGAGAGAAGGCGGCCGTGACAGTCAGCGGCAAGGCCGCTCCCACCCGCGTCCGCATCGGCGGCAAGATCCGAGTGACCGTGGATGTAACAAGCCGAAGCCGTCGGCTGCAGAGACTGTCCGTGGACCTTTCCGTGCGCTACGTGAAGGCCGATGGGTCGCGCCGCGCCAAGGTGTTCAAGGTCAGTGTCGTCGAGCTCGCCCCGCGGCAGACCGTTGTTCTCTCGAAGGTCCTTTCCTTCGCGCAGCATACGACCCGTCGTCACTTCCCCGGCCGGCACACGATGGATGTGGTCATCAACGGCGTGTCGTATCCCATCGCCCCGGTTACCGTGCTCGCGCGCTGACGTTGCCTCAAACGTCCACGTCTGGCACGATCCGAGGATGTTCACCAACCGAAGCCGCGTCGCCCTCCCTCTGATCCTCGTCCTCGCCTCCACGGCGGGCGCTCAAGACCCTCTCCGTCCGAAGGTGGAAGCGTGGACCGCGGCAAACCAGAGAGCGATCGTGGGCGAATTCCTCGAACTTCTCGCGTTGCCCAATGTGGCCGCGGATCGCGCCAACATCGACAGGAACGCCGTCTTCCTCAAGGCCATGCTCGAGAAGCGCGGCTTCAAGGCCGAGCTTCTTCCGACCGATGGCAATCCCCTGGTCTGGGGTGAGCGACTCGTGCCCGGCGCCGCCACCACCGTCCTCATCTACTGCCAGTTCGACGGTCAGCCGGTGAATCCGAAGGGCTGGGCGCAGCCTGATCCATTCACACCGGTTCTCCGCACCGGCCGCCACGATGAAGGAGGTCGCGATGTCGCTGACCCGCGCGGCCAGACTCGGTACGAAAACGACTGGCGCGTTTATGCGCGCTCGGCCTCCGACGCAAAGGGGCCGATCATCGCCTTCATGGCCGCCCTCGACGCTCTTGCCGCTCAAGGCCTCGGGCCCACCGTGAATCTGCGCGTGATCATGGATGGCGAAGAGGAGATCAGTTCACCCAACCTCGTGCCCGCGATCGAGAAGTATCGGGACAAGCTCAAGGCCGACCTGATGCTCGTCTTCGACGGGCCGATGCATTTCACCGATCAGCCGACACTGGTGTTCGGCGCCCGGGGCATTCAGACCGCGCAGCTCACGGTTTATGGCCCGAAGAGCGGAGTTCACAGCGGCAACTACGGCAACTGGATGCCGAACCCCGCGCTGCGGCTCGCCCATCTGCTTGCCTCGATGAAGGACGATCGGGGCAACATACTGGTGGGCGGTTTCCACGACGACCTCGTGCCGCTGACCAAAGAAGAGCAGGACCTCATCGCTGCCGTACCGAACGAAGATGCGCGCCTCCTGAAGGTATTCGGCGTGGCAAAGCCCGAGCGTGACGATCTCTCGCTTCAGATGGCGTTTCAAAGACCCACCCTCAACATCCGTGGAATGCAGAGTTCGTTCATCGGCGCCGACGCGCGCACCATCATCCCGGACCGCGCGGTGGCCGAGATCGACATCCGTCTGGTCAAGGAGACCAACGGAGCGCGGATGCTCGAACGTCTGCGCGCGCACATCGTGAAACAGGGTTACCACGTGGTCGACGAGGATCCCGATGACGCCACCCGCGCGCGCTACACCCACATCGCGAAGTTGTCCTCACCGCGGCGGGCCGCCACCGCCGCCTTCAGAACCTCGCCCCTCCTTCCCGAGTCGAAGCGCGTCATCGCGTCGCTTGAAAAGGTGTGGGGTGAACCGCCCGTGCGCATCCGCACCGCCGGCGGCACCGTGCCGATCTCTCAGTTCATCGAGGCGCTCGGCTTTCCCGCGATTCTGGTGCCGGTCGTGAACTTCGACAACAACCAGCACGAGGAGAACGAGAATCTGCGGCTCGGGAACCTGTTCCGCGGCGTCGTCACCTATGCCGCGGTACTGCGCATGCAGTAGTGCGCTACTTGACCTCGTGCCCCCACGGCGCCGGAGGCGGGGGGACGTCGCGGGTGAGGTCGAACTCGACGCGGAAGAGTCGTCCCGGGCGCGCCAGTTCATAGACGAAACGCTTTCCGCTCTCGATCTCCATGGTCCAGACATTCGGGATGGACACGGGCAGATTGAGCCGCGTGAAGAGATCCTTCGTTTCCGGGTCAGCGGGGAACTCCTGCCGCGCGGCGGTTCCGGGCTTGAGGGTCAGGCCGCCATACATGGTGAGCTGGTCGGGCGACCCGTCCTTGTGCCGGTGATCGTGCTTCAACGAGATCGCTCCGTCCTTCCGGGTCAGGACCCAGGTGCGCGACCGATCCTCGCCCACATGAAACGGCAGCTCCAGCCGATCCTTCTCGCACCGTCGGACATGAAAGACGAGCGTCTTGCCCTCGAAAGGATCGGCCGTTGTGGGCGTGGGTTCGTTGGCGACGATCTTTCCTGCGAACGCTTTGCCGCACAGCGCGTAATTGCCG